>NZ_JAPFCE010000005.1:0-176834 GCF_026240895.1 Pseudomonas sp. DCB_AW | reverse complement strand
CGCTCCTACAAGGGAATGCGTCCCCCTGTAGGAGCGGCCCCTTGCGATTTACAGCCCGTTACGCGCCTTGAACTCGCGACCTGTTATGAACAAGAAGGGTGCTTTGAATCATCAGGTCCTGTTGATTTCCGAAACGCTGATCTCCCGCATCCTGAACTTCTGCACCTTCCCCGTCACCGTCATCGGGAACTCGTCAACGAAGCGGATATGCCGCGGCACCTTGTAATGCGCGATGCGTGCCTTGCACCAGCCCTGCAGCTCATCGACCGTGGCGCTGTGCCCGGGGTGCAGTTTGATCCAGGCCACGATTTCTTCGCCGTAACGGTTGCACGGGATGCCGATCACCTGGGCATCCGCGATTGCCGGATGGGTGTAGAAAAACTCCTCCAGCTCGCGCGGATAGATGTTCTCGCCGCCGCGGATGATCATGTCCTTGTTGCGCCCGACGATACGCACATACCCCTGTTCGTCCATGACCGCCAAGTCGCCCGAGTGCATCCAGCCAGCGGGGTCGATGGCATCCGCCGTGGCCTGCGGGTTGTCCCAATACCCGAGCATCACGCTGTAGCCCCGCGTGCACAGCTCGCCGATTTCGCCCCTGGCAACAATGCAGCCGTCGGCGTCCACCAGCTTGTTCTCCAACTGCGGCTGGGTGCGCCCGACCGTGGCCACACGCAGCTCAAGCTCGTCGTCCGGGCCGGTTTGCAGGGACACCGGGCTGGTCTCGGTCATGCCATAGGCAATTTGCACTTCGGCCATGTGCATCTGGTCGATAACCCGGCGCATCACTTCGATCGGGCAGGTGGCACCGGCCATGATGCCGCTGCGCAGGCTCGAGAGGTCCATGGCCTGACGGGCCGGGTGGTCGAGCATGGCGATGAACATGGTGGGCACGCCATAGAGGATGCTGGCGCGTTCTTCGGCCACGGCGCGCAGGGTGAGTTCGGCGTCGAAGGCGTCGTTGGGGTAGACCATGGTGCTGCCGTGGGTGATGCAACCGAGGTTGGCCATGACCATGCCGAAGCAGTGGTACAGCGGCACCGGGATCACCATGCGGTCGGCCGAGGTCAGGCCCAGGCTTTCGCCGACCATCAAGCCATTGTTGAGGATGTTGTAGTGGCTGAGGGTGGCGCCCTTGGGCGCGCCGGTGGTGCCGGAGGTGTACTGGATGTTCACCGGTTGGTCGAACTGCAGGCTTTGCTGGCGGGCCGTGAAGGCCTCGAGCGTGGTCTGCCCTGCCCGCTCGGCCAGCGCCTGCCACGGCAAGAAGCCCTGCGGCGGCTGGGCAGCCAGGCTGATCACCCCGCGCAGCTCGGGCAGGCCTTCACTGGCCAATTCACCGGGGGCAACGCTGGCCAGCTCCGGCACCAGGCCCTGGACCATGGCGTGGTAATCCGACGTTTTGAAGGCATCGGCGCACACCAGCCAGCAGCAACCGGACTGGCGCAGCACGTATTCCAGCTCGCCGACGCGATACGCCGGGTTGATGTTGACCAGGATCGCGCCAACCTTGGCGCTGGCCAGTTGCAGGATGCACCACTGGGCGCAGTTGGGCGACCAGATGCCCACGCGGTCGCCGGTGTTCACGCCCAGGGCCATCAAGGCACGGGCGTGCACATCGACCTGTTCGGCCAACTGCCGCCAGCTGTAGCGCAGGCCCTGGTGGCGCGCCACCAACGCTTCGCCATCGGCGCAGCGGGCCACGGTGGCATCGAAGGCCTGGCCGATGGTTTGGGTCAGCAAGGGCCGGTCCTGGCGACCGCGGGTATAGCTCGGTTGACTCATGGGTGTCCCTTCTTGTGGTTGTTCTGGGCACGACTGAAGCAAGCGGGAGATACTCTGGCGCAGATTTACGTTTACGTAAAGGTGATGAGGCGATTGACAGTGGCTGAAGGCAGGTTTACGTTAACGTAAAGGTGAGAACGACATCGCATCTATCGACCTAAGCCGAACTCTGTGGGAGCGGGCTTGCCCCGCGAAAGCGATCATCCAGGCAATGACGGTGACCCTGCTGACGCATTCGCGGGGCAAGCCCGCTCCCACAGGGGACGATGAAAAGTCCATGAGCTACGGTGTTACCCAATTTCAAGAACAAGAAGGTGCCCCCGCATGCATTACCCCTCCCTGAACTTCGCCCTGGGCGAAACCATCGACATGCTCCGCGACCAGGTCAGCACCTTCGTCGCCGCCGAACTGGCGCCGCGCGCCGCGCAGATCGACCACGACAACCTGTTCCCCGCCGACATGTGGCGCAAGTTCGGTGACATGGGCCTGCTGGGCATCACCGTGTCGGAAGAGTACGGCGGCGCCGGCCTGGGCTACCTGGCCCACGTGGTGTCGATGGAAGAAATCAGCCGCGCCTCGGCCTCGGTCGCCCTGTCCTACGGCGCCCACTCCAACCTCTGCGTCAACCAGATCAACCGCAACGGCACCCATGAGCAAAAGCTCAAGTACCTGCCTAAGCTGATCAGCGGTGAGCACATCGGCGCCCTGGCCATGAGCGAACCTAACGCCGGCTCCGACGTGGTGTCGATGAAGCTGCGCGCCGAAAAACGCGGCGACCGCTACGTGCTCAACGGCAGCAAGACCTGGATCACCAACGGCCCCGACGCCAACACCTATGTGATCTATGCCAAGACCGACCTGGACAAGGGCGCGCATGGCATTACCGCGTTCATCGTTGAACGCGACTGGAAAGGCTTCAGCCGCAGCAACAAGTTCGACAAGCTGGGCATGCGCGGCTCCAACACCTGCGAGCTGTTCTTCGATGACGTCGAAGTACCGGAAGAAAACATCCTCGGCCAACTCAACGGCGGCGTGCGCGTGCTGATGAGCGGCCTGGACTACGAACGCGTGGTGCTGTCCGGCGGCCCGACCGGCATCATGCAAAGCTGCATGGACCTGGTGGTGCCCTACATCCATGACCGCAAGCAGTTTGGCCAAAGCATCGGCGAGTTCCAGCTGATCCAAGGCAAGATCGCCGACATGTACACCCAGCTCAACGCCAGCCGCGCCTACCTGTACGCCGTGGCCCAGGCCTGCGACCGCGGTGAGACCACCCGCAAGGACGCCGCCGGGGTCATCCTGTACACCGCCGAACGCGCCACGCAAATGGCCCTGGAAGCGATCCAGATTCTGGGCGGCAACGGCTACATCAACGAGTTCCCTGCGGGCCGCCTGCTGCGCGACGCCAAACTGTACGAAATCGGCGCTGGCACCAGCGAAATCCGCCGGATGTTGATCGGCCGCGAATTGTTCAACGAAACCCGCTGAGCACAAGGGACGGGCGCACATGGCTACCTTGCATACCCAGATCAACCCGCGTTCGGCGGAATTCGCCGGCAACAGCGCGGCCATGCTCGAACAGGTCCAGGCCCTGCGTGGCCTGCTTGCGCACATTGCACAGGGCGGCGGCCCCAAGGCCCAGGAACGGCACACCTCACGCGGCAAACTGCTGCCGCGTGAACGCATCGACCGCTTGCTGGACGCAGGCTCCCCCTTCCTTGAAATCGGCCAGCTGGCGGCCCACGAGGTGTATGGCGAAGACGTACCGGCCGCCGGCGTGATTGCTGGCATTGGCCGGGTAGAAGGTGTGGAATGCATGATCGTGGCCAACGACGCCACAGTCAAAGGCGGCTCGTACTACCCGCTGACCGTCAAAAAGCACCTGCGCGCGCAGACCATCGCCCTGCAGAACCGCCTGCCGTGCATCTACCTGGTGGACTCCGGCGGCGCCAACCTGCCCCGCCAGGATGAAGTGTTCCCCGACCGCGAGCACTTTGGGCGCATTTTCTTCAACCAGGCCAACATGAGCGCGCTGGGCATCCCGCAGCTCGCCGTGGTCATGGGCTCGTGCACCGCCGGTGGCGCCTATGTGCCCGCCATGGCCGACGAAGCGATCATGGTGCGCCAGCAGGCCACCATCTTCCTGGCTGGCCCGCCGCTGGTAAAGGCCGCGACCGGTGAAGTGGTGAGTGCCGAAGACCTCGGCGGCGCTGACGTGCACTGCCGCATCAGCGGCGTGGCCGACCACTACGCCGACAATGACGAACATGCCCTGGCCCTGGCCCGGCGCAGCGTGGCCAACCTCAACTGGCACAAGCTGGGCAAACTGCAGTGCCAGGCGCCCATCGCCCCGCTGTACGCTGCCGATGAGCTGTACGGCGTGGTGCCGGCCGACGCCAAGCAACCGTTCGATGTGCGCGAGGTCATCGCCCGCCTGGTTGATGGCTCGGTGTTCGATGAGTTCAAGGCACTGTTCGGCACCACCTTGGTGTGCGGCTTCGCCCACCTGCACGGCTACCCGATCGCGATCCTGGCCAACAACGGCATTCTGTTTGCCGAAGCCGCGCAAAAAGGCGCGCACTTCATCGAGCTGGCCTGCCAGCGCGGCATCCCGCTGCTGTTCCTGCAGAACATCACCGGCTTCATGGTCGGCAAAAAGTACGAAGAAGGCGGCATCGCCAAGCACGGCGCCAAACTGGTAACCGCAGTGGCCTGTGCCCAGGTACCGAAGTTTACCGTGATCATCGGTGGCAGCTTTGGTGCCGGCAACTATGGCATGTGCGGCCGCGCCTACGACCCCCGCTTCCTGTGGATGTGGCCCAACGCACGCATCGGCGTGATGGGTGCCGAACAGGCCGCTGGCGTGCTGGCCCAGGTCAAGCGAGAACAAAGCGAGCGCAGCGGCCAGCCGTTCAGCGCCGAAGACGAAGCCAAGCTCAAGCAGCCGATCCTCGACCAGTACGAACACCAGGGCCACCCCTACTACTCCAGCGCCCGGCTGTGGGACGACGGCGTTATCGACCCGGCGCAAACCCGCGACGTGCTCGGCCTGGCATTGTCTGCCGCGCTGAACGCCCCGATCGAACAGAGCCGCTTCGGCATTTTCCGGATGTGACCCATGAGCGATTTCAGCACCCTAGAAGTGGTCAAGGACCCTCGCGGCTTCGCCACCCTGTGGCTCAGCCGCGAAGACAAGAACAACGCCTTCAACGCACAGATGATCCGCGAGCTGATCGTCGCCCTCGGCCAGATCGCCGAAGACAGCAGCCTGCGTTTTCTGCTGCTGCGTGGCCGTGGCCGGCACTTCAGCGCCGGCGCCGACCTGGCCTGGATGCAGCAGTCTGCGCAATTGGACTTCAACACCAACCTCGATGACGCCCACGAGCTCGGCGAGCTGATGTACGCCCTGCACCGGCTCAAGGCGCCGACCCTGGCCGTGGTGCAAGGCGCGGCCTTTGGCGGCGCCCTGGGCCTGATCAGTTGCTGCGACATGGCCATCGGCGCCGAAGACGCCCAACTGTGCCTGTCGGAAGTGCGCATCGGCCTGGCCCCGGCCGTGATCAGCCCATTCGTGGTCAAGGCCATCGGCGAACGCGCCACCCGCCGCTACGCCCTCACCGCCGAGCGCTTCAGCGGCGTGCGGGCCCGTGAACTGGGCCTGCTGGCCGAGGTGTACCCCGCCCACGAGCTGGATGCCCACGTCGAGGCCTGGGTCGCCAACCTGCTGCTTAACAGCCCGCAAGCCCTGCGCGCCAGCAAAGACCTGCTACGCGAGGTCGACGACGGCGAGCTGAGCCCTGCCCTGCGCCGCTACTGCGAAAATACTATCGCCCGCATCCGCGTCAGCGCCGAAGGCCAGGAGGGCCTGCGCGCCTTCCTCGAAAAGCGCCGCCCTGCCTGGCAAACCGACGACAACAAGGAGCCGCGCCCATGAGCCGTACCCCGTTGACCACCCTGCTGGTCGCCAACCGCGGTGAAATCGCCTGCCGGGTGATGCGCACCGCCAAGGCGATGGGCATGACCACCGTCGCCGTGCACAGCGCCACCGACCGTGACGCCCGGCACAGCCGCGAAGCCGATATCCGCGTCGACCTCGGCGGCACCAAGGCCGCCGAAAGCTACCTGCAGGTCGACAAACTGCTGGCCGCCGCCAAAGCCAGCGGCGCGCAGGCCATCCACCCCGGCTATGGCTTTCTTTCAGAAAACGCAGGCTTTGCCCGCGCCATCGAACACGCCGGGCTGATCTTCCTTGGCCCACCGGCCAGCGCCATCGACGCGATGGGCAGCAAATCGGCGGCCAAAGCACTGATGGAAGCCGCCGGCGTGCCCCTGGTGCCGGGCTACCATGGCGAAGCTCAAGATTTGGAAACCTTCCGCGCCGCCGCCGAGCGCATCGGCTACCCGGTGCTGCTGAAGGCCAGCGCCGGTGGCGGTGGCAAGGGCATGAAAGTGGTCGAGGACGAAAGCCAACTGGCCGACGCCCTGGCCTCGGCGCAGCGCGAGGCGCAATCGTCGTTCGGCGATGCCCGCATGCTGGTTGAAAAGTACGTACTCAAGCCCCGCCACGTAGAAATCCAGGTGTTCGCCGACCAGCACGGCAACTGCCTGTACCTCAACGAACGTGACTGCTCGATCCAGCGCCGCCACCAGAAGGTGGTCGAAGAAGCCCCCGCACCCGGCTTGTCGCCCGAGCTGCGCCGGGCCATGGGCGAGGCCGCGGTGCGCGCCGCCCAGGCCATCGGCTATGTGGGTGCGGGCACGGTGGAATTCCTGCTCGATGCCCGTGGCGAGTTTTTCTTCATGGAGATGAACACCCGCCTGCAGGTCGAGCACCCGGTCACCGAAGCCATCACCGGCCTCGACCTGGTGGCCTGGCAGATCCGAGTGGCCTGTGGCGAGGCGTTGCCGATCACGCAGGACCAGGTACCGCTGATTGGCCACGCCATCGAGGTGCGCCTGTATGCCGAGGACCCAGCCAACGAGTTTCTGCCCGCCACTGGCACGCTGACGTTCTACCGCGAGTCGGCGCCGGGCGAAGGGCGCCGGGTCGACAGCGGGGTCAGCGAGGGGGACGTGGTGTCGCCGTTTTACGACCCGATGCTGGGCAAGCTGATTGCCTGGGGTGAAGACCGCGAGCAGGCACGCCTGCGCCTGCTGGCGATGCTCGATGAGTTTGCCATCGGCGGGTTGAAGACCAACATCGCCTTCCTGCGGCGCATCCTCGCGCACCCAGCGTTTGCCGACGCCGAGCTCGACACCGGGTTTATCCCACGTCACCAGGACGTTCTGCTGCCCGCCCCTCAAGCGCTGCCGGCGCCCTTCTGGGAAGCCGCCGCAGAAGCTTGGCTGCAAGGCCAGGCCGGCCAGCAACGGGACGACGACAACCGCTCGCCGTGGGCTGAACGCAATGGCCTGCGCCTGGGCCTGCCCGCGCGCAGCAGCCTGCACCTGACCAGCGCCGGGCAAGACCAGGCGGTGGCACTGGAACGTAGCGCGACATCCACCTGGCAACTCAACGGCGAGCAACTGGTGCACGACCAGGCGGGCGTGCGCCGCCAGCACCTGGCGATACGCCGCGGAGGCACGTTGTACCTGCGTTGGGACGGTGAAATGCATGCCATCGAAGCCTTCGACCCCATCGCCGAAGCCGAGGCCAGCCACAGCCACCAAGGCGGCCTGGGCGCGCCCATGAACGGCAGCATCGTGCGGGTATTGGTCGAGCCGGGCCAAGTGGTAGAAGCCGGCACAGCGCTGGTGGTGCTGGAGGCCATGAAGATGGAGCACAGCATTCGTGCGCCGCATGCCGGCACGGTGAAGGCGCTATTCTGCCAGGAAGGGGATATGGTCAGCGAAGGGACCGTGCTGGTCGAGCTGGTGGAGTAAACCAAGGGGCCGCGCGCCCATACCACAGGAATAATTGGCCCGAAACACCTGTAGGAGCAGCCTTGTGCTGCGAAGCGCCGCGCGGGCGGCGCTCGATCTCCAGGCGCCACGACAACCCAGCCGTGCATCCAATAGCGGCCTTGCCAGGGCGCCGGGCCGGTCGGAAAGGGCTGCAAAGCAGCCCCAGTACGCTAGAAGCTGCCATGCACCCGCACAACCACCCCCAAAAACTCACAGCCCTCTTCGCACAACAGCGTTGGGTAATTGCTGTTCAATGCCTTCAGATACCGCTGCCCACCTTCCTCAGCCAGCTCACGGAAAATCGCCGGTTTGCCCGGCTGCCGAGCGATAACCAAACGCCCCGGCTCAACCTCCACCCCAGGGTCTACCAGCATCCGCATCCCCTGCGGCACACTGCGGCCACTGGCGGCGCTCATCGCTTCATTCTCAACGGTCAGCCAGAACGCCTTGCCCTTGGCCAGGTAATCCGTCTGCTCGAATACGCTCGCCTCTGCCCCCTCTAGCTCATCCCAACCCAGCACCGGGTAGCGGAAGCACACGATGTATTGCATGAGGTCCAGGTCATCGTCGGTGTCATCCATGTCATAGCTGCCGCGGTCCTCGCCTACCTGGCCCACAATGCGCAGTTGCAAGCTGACGTTGTAGTGGGGCATGCCAATCTCGACGAACGTGCGGTTCATCGACTCGATCTTCGGCTGGCGCCGTTTGTTCACCCAATGCCCCACGCTGCCTTGAGACACGCCAACGCGTTCAGCAAGCTGTTCTTGGGTGAGCCCAAGCTCCTCCATCCGGTCACGGACGAGGGCAATCCATTTATCCATATTCATCGCTGGCACGATACGGACTGCCTTCAAGCGCTCAATAAACATCCTGTATTATTTATCAGAAAGCATGAAAATACTTAAGGTATTAGTATCGACCTGAACCTTTTCCCTATTGGCATTTGCAGGTATCAGGATGAAACCACCGAAAAACGAAGAAACAGATCTCGACAGCGAAGCGGCCCGCCGCGCCCTCGACTACTACCTCAACCCCAACCCACCACGCCCCACCATCGAGAACAAAATCTGGACCCTGCACGAAGGCGTAACCGGTGACCAAGCCCAGGAGCACGCCATCGCCCTGCTCCGCTGCGCCGCCGCCACCGCACAAGAAACCGCCGTGCACCAGCATGGCACGCAGCGCGAGCTGACCTTCGCCTTGATGCACATGATGGACATGGCACGCGCACTGCTGGAGCACAAACGCACCGTGCAGACGGGTCTGTAGGTAAAAAAGGAAGGGAGAGACGTGACGGCCGGGTAACGGCAATGGCCCCGATTGCCGGGACAAGGAAGCGCATCGGTAAAACTTTTTTACCGAATTAGCGAAATATCATTTGACTGGCAAATGATAACGATTATTATTGCACTCAGCTGATCGCGAGATCTGCTGGATAACCTGGAGCTTAGGTCGCTCTCAGATTATCTCCTCATCAGGCTAATCACGGTTTTTGACCCGGCTTTTTGCCGGGTCTTTTTTTTGGCTCTTCAGGCTAATGAAGATCGTGAATGGCCGGCATGATAGCAAAAGTGTGTCAGACCGTGAACGCTCATTACAAAACTTTGCGGAATCAGTACTTGAGAATCAATCTCGTTTCTACTACGCTGATTACGCATCAAGGAAGATGCCCCCATCCCTCCCCTTTGAGCAAGGAGCTGTCCATGACCCGTCTGCTGCTGCCCCTTGAGCACGAATCCCCTACTACAGAGCACGATGGCGACAATGAACTGTTGCACGGCTTGAAACGGCTGCCTCGGCGTGTCCAGCAAGTGTTCCTGCTCAACCGCCTCGACCAACTGGACTTTGCCAGCATTGCTGCCCGGCTTGATCTGCCCTTGGCAAGCATCGAGCGGCATATGGACCAGGCACTGCAAGCAGGCCGCTCCCGCCGCGATGTGTTGGCGAGTGTTGCCGGGCAATGGTATGTGCGGTTGCAAAGCCCCCAGGTGACGGCCTGCGAGCGAATCGACTTTCGCCGTTGGCTGGATGCGGACCAGGCTAACTTGCAAGCGTTTCACGATACGGAGCTGCGCTGGCGCAGCCTGCTCGCCCCAGCACGGCAGCTGGGCCATGACGGTTGGTACCGGCAAGGCCGGGCGGCACTGTCGTTGGGTGGGTGTTCGATTGCGGTTGGGCTGGGTGTGGCGGCGTTGGTGCTGTTTGGCTTTTGGGCTTGATGACGCTACGACATTCACATTCATTGGCTCGCGCTAACTCAGGCTACGAAGTGCAGCACCACCGCGCCCAGTAAAACGAGACAGACGCCTGCAATCTGCATCAGCGTTAACCTGTCTTTGTAGAACAGATAACCCAGAATGGCCGCTATCCCGCCCGACATCGTACTTATCACAGTGACGATAGCTACAGCCCCAGTCAACGCACCGTACGAAAACGCCGTAAAACCCGCCAAGTTAAACAGGCTTGCGCAACAGAGCGCACAATAGCCTTTTAGGCTCGGTGAATCCGCAGGTTTGAGTTTGAACATGATGGGCGACAGAAACACCACTCCCACCAGATAGCTGATCCAAAGCATATTGACCGGGCCGATAGCAGGCAACGTGTATTGGCCTTGAACCCAGAAGCTGGTCCCGTACAACGCGGCAGCAACCAACGCAAAAACGTTCGCCGTCCCCGCCGACCTGTATTGCCTGCGGTCATTATTACCAGAGCCGCGCCCCACTATCGCAACACCGCTGGCGCATATCAGCAATCCCACCCACTGTATGGCAGTGATGTGTTCACCACCCATCCAGGCCAGCAACGTTGTAAACATGCCATAGGAGGTGACCAGTGGCGCGACCACGGCAGTCTTTCCTTGCGCAAACGCTCGCGAGAGAGCGACCGCCCCCATTACAGTCAGGAGTGCGGCTGCGATACAGGTCAGCAGCAACTGCCATTTCACTTCATACAGAAGGTCGATTTGCCGGCCGAGAACCAACAGCAGGGTACTGAGTAGAATCAGGCCCAGCAGTTGCCCAAGGAATACCGAGCGCTGGACACCAAAGAGCCTTGCGTTCAGGCCGACCAGAAAGTCTGTAGCGCCCCAGCACAGGGCTGCTACGACACCCATCAATATGTCCAAGATCAATTCCTTTTTAGTTCTTATTGTCGAATTGCCTCTCGCTCCGTAAAGCGTGGGCTAGCACTACAGGACCGTAGGTACTTCGGCCACTCCCCCCCTTGACGCTGGCTGCTCAAGCAAACCTCGCGGTAACGTGAAACCTTTGAAGGGCTGCTGGGTAATGGGGTTGAATGCTTTTTCGGCGTTTAGCCGATAACGCATCACGCCGTCTCCCGCTCTAAAGCTCAAGTCCACACTGGTGGCTGTACGGCCATTAAGCGACCCTCGGCTGAGCAGGCGGAACATCGACCAAGGGCCGCGATACTCCAAACTACTGCTATTGCCGTTCTGCCGGAGTAAGGTGAGGTTGCTGCGCACTTGCTGCCCCAACGTATTGGGCCAGACAACGCCGACAATCTGGGTGGGCCCATGCGTGTAGGAAATCAGCTGGCCATCCAGATCCAGCAAGCTGGTGCGCTGGTTCGCACTCAGTCCCAAGGGCTCGATACTGAACTGCACGCTCAGGTTGCCGCGCTGATCGAAGAAGGTTTCGCGAATGCGATCCGCCAGTTCCAACTGCTCGATCACATCGCTGCGGATTAAGGACTGCCCCTGTCGACTGGCCTGCAAGGCTTCGAGATTGTCCTTGAGGAAGACTTTGAGGTATTGGTCATGAAACTGCTGCAGGCGCCCTTTCGGCCCGAAGAACGCCTCGAAGTCATCCAAAGAAGCATCGGGCGCTCGCACCACGAAGGGGTAACGCCCTGCCAAGCGCTGCTGGAAGAAGCTGTACACCTCAGCATCCCAACGTCGTTCCAGCTCACGGAGCGCTTCAACGTTCAGCACTCGCGCTGTCTGGTCCGCAACTTTCTTGACCTGTTGATTGATCGGTTCCGGCAAACCGGTAGCGACCCGCTGCAACGTGCCAATCGGATCGTGCCCGGTCATGGAGAAACGTTGAAGCACGGCGTGCAACGCGGCCTTGCCGCGCTCAGGGCTGTCTTGCACGGCCTTGGCGTACTCATGAACAGCGGCAATGGCAGCGACCGTTTCATCGTAGTAGCTCGGCTTTTCTCCCGTTGCCTGCAGCATGGTATTCAGGCCAGCGAACGCACGCTGGATGGCCACGGCTTGTAGCTGCTCGGGCTTGCTGTTGGTAGGCCGCAGACCAGTTGTCTCGTCGGGCACCTCGATAGCCACCGAAGAAGACAGCGAAGTATTGTCTTTCACTGTTTCCAGCAATCTGTGCAGCGGCGCCGCAGGACCGGTCAGTTGCTCCAGAATATCGACACCATGGTCTAGATCACTGAAGTCAGCGACTGAAAAGGCATTCAAGGCACGTCGCCAGCTGTCGATGTAGTCCGCGCTGTAGAGGTTACGTACGCGCTCGCTCAATGCATTGCGGTCGACGTCCGAATAGTCGAGTTGAGCGCGCTCACCCAATGCCCACTGATCGATCATCGCCATCTCGGCGAACCGCTGGCTACGAGGCTCAAAATAGTCCCTAAACCCTTTGGCCGTCAGCATGGGTGCAAGCAGGACGCCATCATCGCCCAGCTTCGACCCGGAAGAAGATGTGTAAACGATATCGAAGGCTGGCCCTACCTGGTGACGCAGGTCCAAGCCGGCGTGCAGCTGTTCTTGGGCCTGCTGCTTGAGGCTTGCGTACACGCGCTGTGGCATAGGCACTTTACGTAATATCTGCTGCACTTCGCTGACCCGCTGCTTGTATTGCGGCAGGTCGGTATCGGCATAGGCCAGGGCGTACTTCAGATGCTGCATGAGGTCGCGCTGCAATTGTCCCTGCCCTGGGAAGGCCTGTTGCCACTGCTGGGCCATCCAGTCTTCGACCCACTCGGGCCGGCGACTCTGGCGGTCCTCGATCATGCGGTAAACCCTAAGCGAGGCCATCTGCTGTTCACTGCCGGGCGGTGCCGCATTCATGGCATCAATCACGCCGCTGGCCAACGCCGGCAAGAAACGCCTGGAGAGCAGGCTCAAGTAAGCTTCGTCGACCCGAGGCCCGATGGCGCGCCCTTGATACAGGCCGAAATCAGCCACACCCGGCCAGGCGGCGCGATAGTCACCGAATACCGATACTGCATCACGGATTTGATCCAGTGGTTGCAGCAGGTTACGCCCTGTCGGGTCCAGGCGTTGGTCCACTTCGTAGTTGCTGAATTCTCGACTTTTCGCAAGCACGCTGGCTGCTTTGGCACCATTGACATCGAAGTAGCGCTGCCAACTGGCAATGGCAACACACAAAGCAAGCACACCTACACCAGAGCCCACCCAGAGCAATCGCCGCTTGCTACGCGCCACTCTGACGTTATCTCCAGCAAGCCCGGCTTCCTGGTAGATGACACGACCGAAAGCCTGCTGGATGAAGTAGACCAACGCTTTGCCGTGCGGCTTGCCTTCGCGCAGTGGGGGCTTGGTTTTGAATGGCTGCGCCGCCTCACGCACGAATGCATTGAGCATGTCGCCTTGCTGCTCGACCGACGACCAATACACCCCACGCACCAGGGTAGGCGTGGTGAAACGATCACTTGCCAAGGTCTCACGCAAGAAGCCCAGTAAAATCGGGCGCAATCCAACCAACTGGGCATGCAGCGAGAACAAGCGCGATCGATGCGGTGCGCTGCCCAGCCCATCAATCTGGTCCACGACCTGCTCGAACAACAGCCTGATCAAGCGATCATAGAAGTCGCTGTACTCCTCCAACCAAGCGTCGAACGAATCGACTGCATCCAGCTTGAACGTAAAGCCCAGCAGGTTCTCTCGCTTAGCCGCTGAGAGCTTGCTGTAGAGCGCGTCAAAGCCATCGAGCAGATCGAACTTGGATAACACCACATACAAGGGCAGGCGCGAACCCAGCTGACTGCTGACTTCATACAGCCGTGTACGCAATACATGAGCCAGTGCGACACGTTGCTCGGGCGTACCCTGCAACAGCGCAGGCAGATCAATAACCAGCAACAGGCCATTGAGTGCCCGCTGGCTGCGATTGCGCAGCAACCAACTCAGCAGGTGGTGCCATAACCTGGCCTGGGTTCCGGGAGGTATGGAAGGTTCAGACTCATTGGCGTTCCCGGACACCGCGCCAGCCGAAGACGCTTGGCTGATGAAAGCACCGGGCGGGTCGATGATTACCGCGTCATCACTGACCCACCAGCCGACCGGATATGCGAGAGGTTGCGCTTGTCGGCCACGTGCCTGGGCCTTGTCGATGCGGGTCAAGGAAAAGCTTTGGTCAGTGCGATCAATGAAGCTGGTTTTGCCAGCCTGTTCGTCACCCAGCACCAGATACCATGGCAATCGGTACAGCGCCCTTCGCCCACCCGCGTTGTCGAGGTAACGCGAAAGCGCCTGGTTCAACGCCTTCTCTTGTGTGCGAACCAACGGCAACACACGATCCAGTTCGGCGGCCACTGCATCCTTGTGCTCCGCTTGCAGGCGGTGAAAGCGCGTGCGCAACACAATAAGCCAGCACAGCAGTGGCATCAGTACGAGCACCAGACTGGCCACAGCGCGGTGCGCCACGCTGGCGAGGGGTTGGTGCTCTCGCCAGGTCCATTGCGGGCCGAGCCACCAAATGGCGATCAACATCAGTACAGCACCGAGCCCAAGCAACAGCGGCATCGCCAGGCCGATGCGCGAAATCAACGGTATGCCCCATCGTTTGAGTTGTTTCCATAGTGGGTTCATGAGGGCTCCTAAACCTTGTTCTGATCAGCTAACGCTGGAGAGGTGGCGTACTGCTGGAGCCGCTGGAATACCTCGGGCTCCCAGGCATCGGCGGTCGTTCGCTGCATCGTCTGGGCAACACCGGCGCACAGGTCCTGGGCTAACCAGGACACGCCGCGTGCGGCCAACAAGTCGGCGGCAATTATTGTGGTGTGGCAGCGCTCACGCGGCGTACGGAGCTCCGCTTGCAGGCTTTGCAAGCGGAGGAGGACTGGCTCTACACCTGCCGTGTCCAGCTGACTCACCAGTTCTTCGCGCAGGCTGCTGAACTCAGCGGTGGATGCTCCATGATCGCCCTGCCCTTGCGCCCCCTTGAGCCAGGCCATGCAGGCGTCATCGATGAACCCTGTGCCGTCGCTGAAGCACAACTGCTGCAGTGCTGGCATGCGCTGCACAAAACGCGCAGTCGCGCAGCGAATAGCCTCCGCGACCTCGCCCATCGCCAGCCGCGTGGCAACGTTTGCGGCTAAAAAACTGCCTCGAATCCAGTAAGGGCAGGCAGCGACACTTTTTTCGATACGCTGGAGTAACGCGGGGTCAATTGCCGTTCCGGCGATGGCATCGTCATAGCTTCCGGAAATATCCACCGGCACCGCCATCAACTCCGTGCGGTTGCCTTGCCTCGCTTGAGGCGCCGTTTGAATGTGCGCCCACAAGCCAAAGCGACGTAGTTGGTAGCCGGTAGGGTCATAGGGATCCTGTTGGTTGATGAACTCGGCCATGCTCAACACCGCTCGCCGTGTCTCGCGCTCATTGCCAATGGATACACGGGGGATGGGTGCGGCCATGACATCGGCCAAAGGCACAGGCTTGATGTTTGCGGCAGGCGCCTGGGGCGCTGCGACTGCGCTGACACCCGCGCCAAGTTCTGCATACTTGCGCAGAAGGCGCTCAAGTTCATGGATGACGGCCGCGTCCAGTTGCGCAACGGCCTGCTGCTGTTGCAAGCGTGTTAAAGCATGCTGTGCTGCAGTTGCATGAGTCGGGGTATAGGTGAAGCGGTCAAGGCGCGGCAACGCATCAGTCAAGCGATTGAGGACCAGGCCAACCAGCTTACGCTTGCCAAGGAAACCCTTGGGCCCTGGCTTGGGATGAGAAGACTCCCAGTAGGATTCGACCATGCCGGCTAATAACGCCAGGGTGAACCCCCAACGCTCCCAGCAGCCGCTACGCAGCCACGCGACACTCAAGTGCGCGACGATCCGCAGGTGCTTGCACTGCTGGCCCAAATACTGCCGGGACGCCTCTTCGATGTAGGTCCAGTCGATTGAAGACGCCTGCAAACCACCCAGTTTGACCATCTCCTGGTCAATGGCCTGGTAGGTTTCATCCTCAATGTCGAACAGCCCGGCCGGAACCGCTGGCTCAATCGGCATGAGCAGCCGACTGACTTCATCCCCTGATACCCGCACTACCACCGGCATGTGCTCCGCGCCTGACTGATCAGCGGGTCTAGACCTTGGGCATCGAACGTCAGCCCATCGACCTCGCTGTGATTGCTCGTCACTTCTATCCGATGGGCCCCAATCAACTTTTTGATCTGCTCGATGGCAGGGAGGCCTCGTCCTGCGTCGAGTACCTGCCCGTTCTCCATCACCTTCCAGGAGGTCTCATTCGTAGAACCGCCGTCCCCTTTCAGGCGTACCGTGACCCAGCCCGTATCGATGTGTTTATGGGTGATCAACTGGAGCCGGGAGATGTTCTGGATGCAGCTGATGACCAGGTAAGAACGTTGGTCACCGGATGCAATGGCGGGTGCGGAAATGACCAGTTCAGTAACGTCACTGCCCTCGCTTCGTTCCCCGCTGCGAAACGTCAGGTCATCCGCCCTGCGTGCGGCCTCGTTGGCCATCACGCGCAACACACTGGGCGCCTCGTGCTCCGGGGCGGACCATGGCTTTTGGGTCGTATGCGCAGGTGTTCCTGCCGCCTGATCGAAACACGCCAGACGCTCGATGTTAGACACGATCCCAGGACAGTTCTGGGCATGACTGGCCAATGCTGGCTGCAAGCAAAACAGTAGCCAAACACCAGCGCCATATGCGCAGCGAATAATCATTGAATACTCACTCTTTGCCAAACAACACGAACACTCATATGCGTCAATAAGTAAATTTTCCTACAACAATATTCCATTAACTCCTCGCCACACCCACACCACCAAGAAGTGTTTCGCCACGAGCCTAGTACACACAATCAACTGCACACAAATAAATATTTACTTACATTTTTTAACTCGACCAAAAGTCCTTGCCACATGCATGGTTTTTATAGCGATAGGGAACTAACCCTCTCAATCGGCGATATGTAGGAAATTTCCCACAACTCATAAACCAGAACAACCACAACGTTTAAACACGCAGTAAAAAACCCTACTACGCAACACCAAATCCACACCATGGAGTTATGGATTGATGTCTAAGAACATTGGCTCCGTTGCGCCAAAAGAGCGCATCAACATCAAGTACGTCCCTGCCACCGGCGATGAGCAGGCCGAAATAGAGCTGCCACACAAGATGTTGGTACTGGGAGATTTCGGTTTGGAGGACAGCCGCGCACTGGAAGACCGCCCGGTCATGCGCATCGATAAACACAGTTTCAACAACGTGTTGCATGACGCTGATGTGAGCTTGGACATGTCCGTGCCTTCACTGCTCAGCGCAACTCCAGACGCCGAACTCGCCGTCAACCTGCAGTTCAAGTCCATCAATGATTTCGGGCCAGACCAGATCGCCCAACAGGTACCGGAGCTGAACAAGCTACTGGAGCTGCGTGAAGCGCTGGTCGCCCTTAAAGGCCCACTCGGCAACGTGCCGACATTTCGCAAGCAGCTGCAGCACCTGTTGAACAACGAGCAGGCCCGCAAGCAGCTCGCCGAAGAACTGGACCTGGTGCTTGAGGCGCCAAAAGAAGATTGAGACCACGGAGCGTCCCCATGCCAAAGCAGAACAGCACCCCTGTCGCCGTCGACACAACTACCGAGACATTGAGCAAGGCCACGCTGCTGGATCAGATCATGGCGGAAACCAAACTGGTGCCGGCTCAAGAGGGCTATCAAGTCGCCAGGCAAGGTGTATCTGCCTTTATTGCCGAGATCCTCAAGAGCAATGATCCAGATCAACTCATCAACAAGCACCGTGTCGATCAAATGATTGCGGAACTGGATCGGGTGCTCGGCAGGCAGATGGATGCCATTCTGCACCAACCTGAGTTCCAGCAACTTGAGTCGGCCTGGCGTAGCCTCAAACTTCTTGTCGAACGAACGGACTTCCGCGAGAACATCAAGCTTGAAGTGTTGCATGTCAGCAAGGAAGAATTGCTCGATGACTTCGAGAATGCCGCCGACATCACCTGCAGCGGACTTTACAAACATGTTTATACAGCAGGTTATGGACAGTTCGGGGGTGAGCCGGTTGCTGCGATGGTCGGCAACTACAACTTCGGGCCTTCTTCCCCCGATATCAAGCTCTTGAGTTACATGGCCTCTGTCGGCGCCATGTCCCACGCGCCCTTCCTGGCCGCACCGGCCCCTGAATTCTTCAACCTGAGCACCTTCGAAGACTTGCCCAACCTCAAGGAGATCAAGGACATCTTTGCCGGCCCCCGTCATGCCAAATGGCGGGCTTTCCGTGAAAGCGAGGATGCTCGCCACGCCGCCCTGACCGGACCACGCTTCATGCTTCGCTCCGCTTACCATCATCAGGACCAGCCGTGCAGAAGCTTCAACTACGATGAGAATATCAACGGTCGGCATGATAACTACCTGTGGGGCAACTCTGCCTTCCTGTTGGCCAGTTGCATCAACGAAAGCTTTGCCCGCTACCGCTGGTGCCCGAACATCATCGGCCCGCAATCGGGGGGAGCCGTCGAAGACCTGCCGGTTCATCTGTACGAATCGCTGGGCCAACTGCAGGCCAAGATCCCTACCGAAGTGCTGATCTCCGACCGCAAGGAGTTCGAGTTGGCTGAAGAGGGCTTCATCACCCTGACCATGCGCAAGGACAGCGACAACGCGGCGTTCTTCTCTGCCAATTCAGTGCAGAAACCTAAGAACTTCCCTAAGACCCCCGAAGGCTTGCAAGCTCAGACCAACTACAAGCTCGGCACCCAGTTGCCCTATCTGTTCATCGTCAACCGCCTGGCTCACTACATCAAAGTGCTACAGCGCGAACAGATCGGCAGCTGGAAGGAGCGACGCGACCTTGAATCCGAGCTCAACAAATGGATCAAGCAATACGTCGCCGACCAGGAAAACCCCTCGGCCGATGTTCGCAGCCGTCGCCCGCTGCGTGCTGCCAGAGTTGAGGTCTCTGACGTTGCCGGCGATCCAGGCTGGTACCAGGTCTCGCTCTCCGTTCGCCCGCATTTCAAATACATGGGTGCGAACTTCGAGATCTCGCTGGTTGGGCGGCTCGACACGCAATGACCGGTTTCTTTGATCGCTTGATGGCGGATCAGTCCATCTGCCGGCAAACATCCCGGCAGGAGAGTGCGCCCCAAAAATTCGCCGCCATCAAACGCCACCTCGAAACCCTGCTCAACGCTCGCCAGGGGTGCTCCCAGAGCAGCCCTGAGCTGGGCCTGCGCGACTTCAACGGGCATGACGTAAGCAGCGGCGACTTGCTCGCACAAGTGAGTGCGGATATCCGCCGCACCCTTCAGCGCTTTGAGCCACGAATCAAGGTACGTGCACTTAAGGCAGTGCCCGATTGTCACGCTCCGCTCGAGTTGCATTTCAGGCTGGACTGCCATGTGCAGGTCAACAACCAAGCGGAACAGTTGCAATTGGAGTTGTTGGTCAACGGGCACAACCGCCACACCCGAGTAAGGTGACCCATGTCATTGAAGGACCGATTCAGCGAAGAGCTGCGCTACTTGCGCGAGCTGGGAAATGACTTCGCCAAGGACAATCCACAGCTTGCCCGGTTTCTTGGAAGCAGTGGTAGCGACCCCGATGTCGAGCGACTGATGGAAGGCTTTGCGTTCCTGACGGCCAAGCTGCGGCTCAAGCTGGAGGATGACCTGCCGGAACTGACGCACCCCATGCTGCAGTTGCTGTGGCCGAACTACCTGCGGCCGCTGCCAAGCGCGACGATTATCCAATTCACGCCACGCAAGCAGTCGCTGAGTCAATCGCAGAGTATCCCAAAAGGCTCGCGTCTCTTTTCCAAGCTCGTAGACGGTATCGCCTGCGAGTATCGCACTTGCACGGAAGTGAAGGTGCACCCTTTTACGATATGCAGTGTGGGCTCCACACAGACACTGGACAACTCGATTGTACGCATCGACCTCGAAACGTTGGTCGAACGCCCACTGAATACCCTGGGCTGTACACGACTGGACTTTCACCTGAGTGGGGACGATCTCGCTGCGCGTACGCTGTACCTGTGGCTCTCGCAATACCTCAAGCATGTCAGCGTGACCATCAATGACGAGGTTCGCCGACTACCCGCCAGCTGTATCGCATTTCCTGGGTTCAGCCCTGAAGAGGCCTTGCTGCCCTATCCGCAGAATGTCTTCGATGGCTATCGAATCCTGCAGGAATACTTCGTCTTCCCTCAACGGTTCCATTTCTTCAGCATCACCGACCTGCAAAAACTATGGCCGGCACAACAAAGCCCGCAGGTAGTCATCGAATTCCAGTTCTCGCGTCCGTTGCCGGAAACGCTGCGTGTTGGAAAGAGCGACTTCAACCTGTTCTGTACCCCCGCGGTCAACTTGTTCAAGCACAGTGCCGAGCCCATTGACCTGTCCTGTAATGCCGCCCATGTGCAGCTGAAACCTAAAGGCACAGAACAATACGCTTACGAGATTTTCAGTGTCGATCAGGTCATCAGCACCCGAACGACGTCCGATGGCAGTACCCGTGAGCACTTACGGACCTTTCGTCCTTTCGACTCATTTGCACATGAAATCGAACATGTTCAAGGGCGCACGGCCCTGTACTACCGCTACCAGCTCGAAGAGTCCCTGCGTGGCGATGGCGTCACCCACAGCATCGCTTTCGTCCGCGCCGATGCCAGCCACTACATCGGCGAGCTGGAAACGGCGTCCATTGACCTGACCTGCACCAACAGAGATTTGCCACAGGCGCTGGGTGCCGATGACATCAACGTTGTAACCGAGTTTACGCCGCCTCTGGCGACCTACTCCAACATCCGTCCCCCCACCCGTGCCTATCGGCCGGTGCTGGACGGCGAGTTGCAGTGGGCCTTGATCTCAAACATGTCGCTCAACTACCTGTCGCTGCTCTCGGCCGACCCGCTGAAAGAGATCATCCGCGCTTACGACTTCGCAGCCCTGCACGACATCCAGCAAACACGCACCACCCGCAAGCGCCTCGACGGCATCCGCGAGATCCACACAGAACCCATGGATTGGCTGATCAAAGGGCAACCCATTCGCGGCTTGCGCAGCCGCCTGAAATTGGATCAGGCCGCCTTTCTTTGCGAGGGCGACTTGTACCTCTTCAGCTGTGTGCTGGCGCACTTCTTTGCCCTGTACGCCAGCATCAATTCCTTCCATCAACTGGAAGTGATCAATATCACCAACAACGAGCACTACACATGGCCAATCCAGACCGGCAAACAACCGCTGATCTAGCCGACAAGCTGCTCGCCGACGCGCACCGCTACAACTACTTCCAGTTGCTGGAGCGCTTGCATGGCTTGCACGGAGATGACCTGGAGCCCCGTTGGCCAAACGAGGCCACCCGGCTGCGCGTGCGGCTGGCCTGCGACCCGCGGCTGACCTTTCCGGTCTCGGATGTCTACAAAGCCGAGCGTATGCCCGATGAGGAGCAACGCTACCGTGTCTGCACCACCTTCATGGGATTGCACGGCACAGATTCGCCTTTGCCCACCTATTACCTGGAGCAGGTGGCTTATGAGCATGCGCAGGGTATCGGTGTGCGTCCGGCCTTTTTCGACTTCTTCAACCACTACCTGCTGAGCCTGTTGCATCGCGGTTGGCGCAAGTACCGCTACTACATCCGTTTTCAGCCAGGCGCCAAAGATGGATTCTCACAGTACGTCTTTGCCCTGCTCGGGCTGAATGACAAACAGCTGCGAGGTGACACGGCATTGCCCTGGAGCCGGCTGCTCAGCTTTGCTGGCGTGATCGCCAGCCGCAGCCGGGCGCCCGGCACCGTCGCCGGCATCATTGGCCATTGCTTCGATCTGAAGCATGTGCAAATCCGCGAATTTGAAACGCGCTCGGTGCCTACCACAGGTAGGCAGCTTGTCAGCCTTGGGCGTAGCAATGGCCAGTTAGGGAGTACGTTTACCGTCGGTAACCGTTCGCGCACCCGCAGCAGCAAATTCACCATCGTCATCAGCGAGCTCGATCAAACGCAACTGCGCCAGTTGCTGCCCAGCGGCGTCAACTTTAGCCGTTTACGCGCATTGATCGATTTCCTCTTGCGGGACGGCATGGCCTACGACTTGGAATTGCGCCTCAAGCAGAACGCGCTGTCACCGTTCTGCCTGCACCGCAGTCAGGGCGCCTACTTGGGTTGGACCAGTTTCATCGATGACCGACATGGCGAAATCAGCCCTGTCGTTCGTTTCCGGGGGCGCTCATGAGCACGTTGATGATGAGCATCACCAACCTCGACCAGTTACAGCCTGACGTCATCGTTCGACACACGTTCGATTGCAAAGGCGGCACCATCGGCAGTGAAGGTGCGAGTTGGCTGATGAATGATCGAAATCACAGCGTTGCGCCGATCCACTGCGAGATTCGCTGGATCGAAGACAGCTTCTGCGTGATCGACCGCTGCGCACGCACCTATCTAAACGACAGCATCAACAGCCTCGGGGCACTTTCGCCCCGGCGTCTGCTTGAAGGCGATCAGCTCCGTATTGGCGCTTACCGATTGCTGGTTCAGCACTCGCAAGAGCATGCCAACGCACGCTCGCTGGAAGACCTGCTCAACCCTGATGCAAGCGTACTTGATCGCCTGATCGCCGATCCGCCCGCCAACGGTGGTCGCAGCAGCACAACCACCCAAGCCATCACCGAGATTTGCTCGGCCTTTGAAACGCACAAAGGCAATGACCCTTTGCTAGCACTGAACGCCGTGGGAGATACAAATGCGTCACTAGAAGACCCACTGCAACGCTTGATTGCAGGAGCACGCCCATGACGCGCGATCTGTTCACAGCCGCCCTGCTGACCGCGCTGATCGGGCTTTCAGGTTGCACCTACCTGAGCAGAGTGAGCCAAGTGGCCATGGACCCCTCGTTGCCCATTGGGTCACCCAAAGATCATCCGACCCAGGTTGCATTCAGCATCAATGCCAGCCCTACCCTCAATGGCAACCCGAACAGCCTCGACATTTCGGCCGATCATGAAAACGCTCTGGAGCCAAGCCCCTACGCGGTCAGCCTGAGTGCCGGCGACCCTCACGCATTGACAGAAAAAGTCGGAAGCCTGTTCGCGTTCCTGCAAGAGCAATTTCCAGCGATGTCCCCTGTCGTGATCATCGAAGACGACGAAGATGAGCCGCAACGCTCCTCCCTGGAAGAAAGCACACCTGGCAGCTACGACGACCCAACGGTAGTGCTGACCTTACCGCGCACCCCAACCGTGACCACAGAGCCTGTCGCTACCCCCATCGCCATCAAGATCCTGCAACTGCGCGACGACTCATTGCTGCGCAACAGCGTGTATCAACTGCTGGATGAGGATCCAGCCAAGGTCCTGCGCAGCACCTACATCCGCGATGACGATTACCTGCTGCACCCCGGCCAGTTCAAGTTCATCCCCTTCGTGCCCATCGACCCCGAGACCCGCTTCGTTGCGGTGATCGGCGATTACCGAAACCAGGAGAACGCCACCTGGCAGCAAGTACTGCGCATTCCCCCGCGTGGGCGCCAGATCATTCTTTCGGTGCTGGTCAACGACACGCAGATCCTGCTCAAGGAGGAAGACTGATGGCGCGGCCACAGCGCTTGTCCTTTTCGCTTACTCACGCTGACACGGAGCGCTCATGAGTTCACGTAATCCCGTCCTGTGGCCTGAAGGCCTGTTCGTCAAACCACAGCATTTCCAACAGGCGGCCCGGGCGAGCGAAGCGGCCCTGCATCAGCGCCTCGGCAGCCTCAACGCAGCCTTCTACGGCTTCAGCGAACTTCAGTTGAGCGACGAGTACCTGAGCCTGGGCAAGATCGCCATCACCCGCGCGCGCGGCATCATGCCCGACGGCACGGTGTTCGATATTCCTGCAGACCTGCCACCACCGCCGCCGCTGGAAATAGACGATGACGGCGCCAATGACAGCGAAGTTTACCTGTGCCTACCGCTGCGCACCGAGGGCGGACGCGAGGTGAGCTGGCCCGACAATACTGCCAACTTCCGCTACATCGCCCAGGCGCACGAGATCAAGGATACCCACACCGCCGACGGTGACCTGGTCCAAGTCGACCTTGCCGTACCCAACCTGCAGCTCAAGCGCAAGGCAGAAGACAGCAGCGCCTTCACCCGCCTGGCACTGGCACGCATTATGGAGCGGCGCCCCGACGGTAGCCTGCAACTGGATGAGGCCTTCTACCCCACCAGCGTTTCGGTGCGGGCGGTACCGGCGCTGCAGCGGTTTCTTGAAGAAATTACCAATACCCTGCGCGAACGGGCACGCAACCTCGCCGCCCGCATTGGCGGCGCTGGCCAGTCGGGTATCGCCGACATTCGCGACTTCAACCTGCTGCAAGCCATGAACCGCTGGTGGCCCTGCTTTCAGCACTTGGCCAGGCAGGCGCAGACGCACCCTGAGCAGCTCTACCTGTGCATGAGCCAGGCCTGTGGCGAGTTCGTGACCTTTACCGACGAGAGCAGGCTGCCGCAGGAATACCCCGCGTATCACCACACAGCGCTGCGTACCTCCTTCAAGCCGTTGGAAGACACCCTGCGCCGCTGCCTCAGCACCGTCCTGCAACCGCGCGCAGTATCGCTACCGATCGAAGCGCTGGATTACGGCGTAATGACGACCACCTTGGAAGATCGCTGGCTAATCGACGAAGCCGATTTCATTCTCGCCGTGCGGGCTAACTTGCCGCCACAGGTGTTGCGGCAGATGTTCGTGCAGAAAGCCAAGGTCACGTCACTGGAATCCCTCAATGACCTGGTGCCCTTGCAACTGCCAGGTATCCCCTTGAACCCATTGCCGGTAGCACCTCGCGACCTGCCCTTCCATGCAGGTTTCAGCTATTTCGAGCTGGACCGACGTGACCCTGCGTGGGCGTGCATGAAAACAGCCAATGGCTTCGGAATTCATATTGCGGGGGACTTCCCTGGGCTAGAGCTGCAGTTCTGGGCGATCAGGGGAGAACTGAAATGACAAGGCATTTCAGCAATGAGGACGATGTCAGCCAGCGCTTAGTGGCGTCGATTCAGGAAGCTAACAAAGAAAGGGATGAGTCGCCAGGGTATGCGGCAGACCCAGACTTTCAACTGCGCGGTGGCTACGCAAACCTGATGCTGGATGCTGCCGCTCCCCTGTTCGGCTTGGTCATACGCCTACGCACCTTGGACGCATTACCCAACATCAAGGACGTGCACCAGCAAGTGCGCAATCAGGTCGACAACATCCGCGAAGAGATACGCCAGCACGGGTATGAACCTGCCCAGTTGCTGGCGTACTCGTATGCCCTCTGCCTTTTCATCGATGAAGCCGTCATGGAAAGGCCCTGGGGCAAAAACAGTTGCTGGAGCCATGAACCACTGCTCAGCATCTTTCACGATGAAACCTGGGGTGGGGAAAAGTTTTTCACCGTGCTCTCCCGCCTGATGCAAGAACCCCAGCGTTATCAGGACGTGCTGGAGTTCATGTACTTCGCGCTGTGCCTTGGACTGCAAGGAAAGTACGCCATTGCCCCGAAAGGTGAAGTAACGCTCAACACCCTCATTCACCAACTCCACGGGATCATCCGCGAACTTCGCGGCCCCGCGCCGGAAGAAGTGTGCGACCCCTATACCAACGTGGCCCCGCGCAATTTCCGCATGAACCGGCAATGGCCGTGGTGGAGCCCGCTGGCTATCTCCGCCCTCGTCATGGCGGTGGCCTACGGCATCTACAGCTACCGACTGCACCTGATTACCACCGAGGTGCTGGAGTCGCTAAACGGCATTTTGCAGCAGTAGCAAGCCGGTATACGGCGCAACTGATTTCAACGAATTAGCGAGGCGTTTGCTTCGTTGACAAGCCCATCGCTCCCGATGGCCACGCCACCCTGAGTGCGCGTGCTTATCCACATGGACGCAGGAGAGACTGCCATGCCAACACCCGCCTACATCACAATCACTGGCCAAACTCAAGGCCTCATCACTGCTGGCGCATTCACCGCTGACTCCGTCGGCAATGTTTACCAGCAAGGCCATGAAGATAAAATCATGGTTCAGGAAATCAAGCACCAAGTTACCGTGCCCACAGACCCGCAAAGCGGCCAGCCCGCCGGCCAGCGCGTGCACAAGCCGTTCATCTTCACCAGCTCGCTGAACAAGGCGACACCACTTATGTACCAGGCGTTGGCCAGCGGTGAAATGCTGCCGACCGTGGAGATCAACTGGTACCGCACCTCGGTGGAAGGCAAGCAAGAGCACTTCTTCACCACCAAGCTGGAAGACGCCACGATTGTCGACATCAATACCACTCTGCCCCATGCACAAAACAAGGAGAACGCTGATTTCACCCAATTGATCGAGGTATCAATGGCGTACCGCAAGATTACATGGTCCCACGTAACCGCAGGTACCGAAGGCTCCGACGACTGGCGCAAACCGATCGTCTGACCCGGCTGAACATCCCTGGCAGGCAAGCCTGCCAGGGACTTTCGAATTTTCAGACGGCGGACAAGGATTGCTTATGCCTAGCCAATCTGACTTGCGTTACAGCTTCCAGCCTCTGCTTGGCAACGCTGAATTCGAAGTGGTGTCGTTCGAACTCCGAGAAGGGATCAGCACGCCCTTCGAGCTGGAGCTGAAACTGATCAGCTTCGAAAACGATATCGACTTCGGCCACCTGCTCGACAAACCCGTGCTCTTCACCATCTGGGAAAAGGAGCACCCGGTACGGTATGTGCACGGACTCGTCAGCCGTTTCAGCCAGGCTGAAAGCGGCTCCTACCGCACCTACTATCACGCGCTGGTCGAGCCCCAGCTGGCCCGTGCCAATCTTCGCTCGAACTGGCGCATTTTCCAGCAGAAGACGGTCCCGCAGATTCTTGAGCTTATGCTCCAGCGCCAGGGCATCAACCAGTACGAACTGCGCGCCAGCATGGACCATCAGGTTCGCGAATTCTGCGTTCAGGCCGGTGAGACGGACCTGGCGTTCATCGCCCGCATCGCTGCTGAAGAAGGCTTCGTCTACCGCTTCGCGCACAGTGAAAAGCTGCACAAGCTGATCATCACCGATCGCCTGCAGTCCCTTGGCTTGATCAGCCATGGCGCCATCAAAACCGAGGATGAAGACGAGGAGTTCTCTGATGACGACGAGCCTGTAGACCCCAACATCGTCTTGTACCACGCCAACAGCGGTGGCGATCAAGCCATACCCTGCCTTCGTCGCTTGCGCTACAGCGAGCAGGTGCGCACGGCTCGCCAGGTTCAGCGCGACTACACCTTTACCAACCCAGCCTACCGCCAGGAACACAGAGCCCCAGGGCCCTTCCTGGAGCATCAGTCCAAGGAGTACGAATACTTTGATTACCCGGGCCGCTATAAACGCGATGCCGTGGGCAAGCCGTTCACCGAAAACCGCATCACCGCGCTTCGCCATGATGTACGCACTGCCGAAGTCCAAGGTGACGATGTTCGCCTGCAACCGGGCCTGAGCTTCACCCTGACTGGGCACCCTCGTGACAATCTCAATGAGCATTGGCGGGTGAACACCGTTACCCATAAAGGCAGCCAACTCACCAGCCTGCAGGAAGAGGCCACCAGTTCCGATGCAAGTACGCGCTATGAGCAGACCGCCGTGCTGGTTCCCGGTCGGACCGAATGGCGCCCTGCGCCACTGGCAAAACCGCGAATCGACGGCCCGCACATGGCTACCGTTGTCGGCCCGAAGGGAGAAGAGATTTATTGCGATGAGTGGGGCCGGGTCAAGGTCAGCTTCCCCTGGGACCGCGAAAGCCAAAACAACGAATTCAGCTCCTGCTGGGTCCGCGTTTCACAAGGCTGGGCAGGTGGCAGCTGGGGCTCGATGGCCATCCCGCGCATCGGCCAGGACGTGATCATCCAGTACGTCAATGGCGACCCCGACCAGCCGATGGTCGACTCGACCGCTATGAAGTTGATATCGCCGGCCAACTGACACGTTACATCGATCCTGCGCAAAAAAAACTGCAATGTCGCTACGACCGAAGCGGCCGCTTGATCGAGCGCACCGATGCCATGGGCTACAGCGTGAAGTTCAGCTACGACGCCTATGGCCGGCTGCTGCAACTGACCAATGAGAACAACGAGTCCTACAGATTTGGCTGGGACAAACTGGACCGACTGGTCGCGCAACAGGATTTGGATGGCAGTGGCCGGCTCTATGAATACAGCGTCCTGGATGAAGTCACCAGCATCACCCATGTGCCCTCTTCCTACGCACAACCACCGCTGTCCGATAACGCCCCACCGACACGAACAACCTCGATCCGACATGACTTCGAGCGTGATGCGGTTGGCCGCCTCACACGCAAACACACAGAGGATGGCACCACGGACTATAGCTACGACGCTGCCGACAATCTGCTGTCCATTGCCTTCACGGACAACCAAGGCGCGAAACAACAGCTTGATTACACCTACGATACGACCGGACAGTTGCTCAGCGAAACCAACAGCGCCGGTTTGTTGCAGTACCGTTATGACGAACTCGGCAACCTGCAGACGTTGACCCTGCCTGATCAGCGAACGCTGAACTACCTGTACTACGGCAGCGGGCACCTTCACCAGATCAACTTGAATGGCCACGTCATCAGCGATTTCGAACGTGACGCGCTACATGACGAAGTGCTGCGTACCCAAGGAAGCTTGGTCACACGCACACGCTATGACCAGAGCGGTCGGCTGGGCAGCAAGGCCATTCACTATCGCGATGCCCCTGCAGAAGTGCTGCCGTTGCTGGAGAAGTGCTATCGCTACGACGCCAGTGAGAACCTGGTTGCTGAGGTGTTAACCCAGACTCAGCGTCGTGGCATTGGTAGCGCTGCTACTGATGGCACCGCCCAGCTAGAACAGATCATTGGCCACTTTCATCATTCGCCTCACTCTGGCAAGAGCTACACCGGGAGCAACCGTTACGGCTATGACCCAAACGAACAACTGCAGACCACCCACCAATCACGCCCCAACTGGCAGGCAACCCAGGTCGAGGATTTCAAGTATGACAAGGCCGGTAACCTGTTCGACGGGCCCAAGCTCAACGGCCTGATCAAACACAACCGTGTGCTGGTCTATCAGGACAAACGCTATCGATACGACCGGTTTGGGCGGTTGTGCGAAAAGCGCATTGGCGCCCATTGGGTGCAGTACTTCGAGTATGACGCCGAACAACGGCTAGTCTGCGTAGACCAGTATCGCTGCGGTGAGCGTGAACGCGTGGTGTTTGTTTACGACCCATTGGGGAGGAGGATTCGTAAGGAGGTCTACCGGAGCGACTGTCCTGAACCGAAGAGACGGGTACTGTTTCACTGGCTAGGATTACGTTTACTGCAGGAAATTCAGAGCGGCCTGTCCAGTTTGTACATTTACGCCAGCCCGGGCAGTTATGAGCCATTGGCGCGGATAGATGGAAATCTTGAGCACGAGGGTGTGCGGTATTTCCACACCAATTTGGCAGGGCTTCCTGAACAACTGACGGATGAAAAAGGCAATACGCTTTGGAGTAGTGATTACCACGGCTGGGGCAGCGCACGAGATGAGTGGCATAGCCCTCGACAAAGACGAGAGCAGAACCTTCGTTATCAAGGGCAGTATCTTGATCGAGAGACAGGGCTGCACTACAACACGTACAGACTCTACGATCCAGCCATAGGAAGATTTACGCAAAGCGACCCTATTGGGTTACAGGGCGGGGTCAACCTGTATCAATATTCCCCCAACCCTAACTTATGGACCGACCCTTGGGGATTGACCTGCGACTCAATAAAAAAGTATAACTGGAAAAGCGTAAAACAATTTGGTCACACATTCAGCGAACATGGTGCTGGACCCAAGAACACTCAACGCCTGCTTGACCGAGCGCGTGGCACGGGAAACAATCAAGGACAATGGCTAAACAATGACCAAGCGTCCCAAATAATAGGAAACATGAAAATTAACGAACCAACCAAAATAGTCATCCCCTCAGGCCTTGGCCAAGTAACTACTCCGAACGGCAATATAATACCGACAAGAGCAGCCATTGTAGTACCTAAAGCCGATGGAATCAGAACTGCCTACCCCATATTGGAATGACCCCAAAATGAAAATTGAAATTTTAATCAAAACCTCTGACTTAAAACAACTAACCCCTCGATCATATGACCCCGAAGAGGATGACGTTCGATCAATCCTAATTGACATATGTCACTCTATCGAAGGCCAAGTAGATTTTAAGGTATCTGGATTCGGGCAAGATCGCTGGCCAGTTGACACTAGCACTGACCTCGCCGTATTCCTTGAGCAGTTACCCAACGCAATACGCGCTTTGAAAAACAGGCAACCTACCAATATAGACTTTTACGAACAAGGCATTGAGAGATATTTAAAAATCTCCCAATCAGACGACTGCGATATATACCAAATCTTTTGCGCTAGCAATACAAATTGGAAGCCCAACCCTGAGACCGAAAAAATCCATATTACTGAGTTACTGAAAATACTGAGCGCAGCAAAAGACAATTTCCTTCAAATAATTAACGAAATTTCGCCAAGCCTTACCAATCATCCATGGATCACGGAGTGGAAAAATGCGTAAATCATAAAAGTCTGTACGCACAGATAAAGCCTAAAAGCGGACAGTTGCACGAAGTGCTGGATGTCGTTTTTATCGAGGGTAACCTGGCTTGACCGAGCGAACAGGGGCAGCCCGCCCTCGGCTTCAGTGGGCAGAAAAAATCCTGATTTGGCATGAGGCCATGCACACATGTAGTGCCCCGGGACGGCGTTACGGCCCTCCGCCACAGTCCGGCGCCCGAGCAAGCCAGCATCTACAAGCACAGGACAAACCCCACAGCGCGCGCCCCAAACGCCAAATCCTAGGCACAAAAAAAGAGACCTTAAGGCCTCATCTTTGTGATCCCAGCGACGCCCTGAGGATCGAATTTGGAGCGGGAAAAGAGACTCTCATCCTGTTCGCAACTGACATTTTTGCCAGTTGCCTCCCCTTTCACCCAGATGAATACTGAATCACACCTGTTGCCTACATCGGCTCATCAAGGTGATCAAGCACCTTGTTGAGGCCTCAAACCTCGGAGGTTTAAATGAGCGCCCGAAAAATCTACAGCGAAGATGTATTCAGGTATTTCAATTCAGGCGACCCTATCACTGTCAACGGCTCTGCCTGCTACTGGCGGAGTTACAATGATGTGTACGTTTTCTTCACGCGAACGCCCGAAGATGAAGATTCCGAGCGTTTCCGCTGGAGCGATGTCAAAAGCCTCGAATCCTTTGAAGAAAAAAGGCAAGAAATAGCGAACGAATTTTCCGAGTTTTTCAAGAGAGGCTGGCGGCTGGTGAAGGCCAGCTATCACGATAAACTTCATACCATCCCTCACCCACTCCTGCTCGAACGAAGGAATGGTAACACTCATGCCGATTTTCACGTCGGCAAGGTTTCAAAGGGTGAAGACCCATGCGTGGTAACGCTCATCCGCGATGATGACACCGACGCTTTGAACATCGCAATTGCCAATCCCAGGATCTTAAAGAAAATCAACGAAAGTAATTTCCCATACCATGACTTGAGCTACGTCTTCTTTTTTCTCCGCAACAACACCCCAGCGCCTGACTTCGTGGACTTGGAAGCCACCCGATACCAGGCATTCGTGCATGCCATCGCACCTGATTATGTGCTTGAGCTACCCAACATCCCCCCTGCGCTTACGGACGAACCGTTGGCCGAGCTGCCCTGCATGACAGGCTTCGAGCGCAGTGCGTTGGGCACAGGTGATTGTGTTTGGGCAAGCCCCTGCCGTGTGCTGGCGGACCGGGACCTGCAGCTGGACGAAAGCGTTCACGTGTGGGCCGTCGACCCCATCGACGGGCGCGTGCTGAAAACCGTCTCGCTGAAAGCGACCGAAGCCAACAAGGCCCGCGCGGTCTGGCCGGCTGCATTGGTCAAGGCGATCCAGGCCGACCGCACGCTGGTCGAGGGGTCCGTGCTGCTCCAGGCCGGGCATCTCTCGGACGACGCCGAATTTACCGAAAACACCGATGCCCCCACCTCGCAAACCTTCACGGGTTACAACAACATCGAGAAAAGCCAGGTCGATCGTTTGTGGGCATTTGATTCGCATTGCAAGCTGCTCAGCAACCTACCGTTCAAGGCCAATCAGGTCAGTGCACTCCGGCTTCCAGAGGCAGAGCCGCCTTTGGGAGAACGTGTTTGCATACAAGTGCGCCACAGGACCAGCCAGCACCTGTACGAATCTCATTTTTGCCAGCCCGAAGCGAACAGCACCCGCAGCAGCTGGAGCAAACAGATGTGCGAATTCCTCAACCAGCACAGTGCGATGCTAAGGGCCGGCAAACTCCAGGACAATGGCATCAGCATCACGCCCTCGGAGCAGGGTAATCAGCTCTGGATACCGCAACTGTCCGACCTTTCTGTACAACTTGAATCCGTCAATTGGCTTGAGCACGCATCATTCACCGTGAATTCGGGCCTGGCCTTGGAAAACAAGGTGGTGATTGCGGTACACGATCATGTAACGGGCGCAGCGCTGCCGGGATCGCCGTTCACGTTCTGCCCAAGTGTTGCAACACAAGCGCAGGACCAGTGGCCGAGCGCGTTGGCCAGCCAGTTGGCTGGCAGTCCCTTGGCACCCTACATCAAACTGGAACAGGCAAGCAGCGGCGGCACGGCCCCTGCATCGACATGGCGTTGCCTACGCGCAGCAGTGCCACTTCGCATCTGGATGAGCGAGCCCTTGGCATCACCTGTCTGGTCAAGCCGCTCCGGCGCGGATATCGATGACGTGCTTGACGCCTGTCTTGACGACGCAAGTATCCAGTTGCTCATTGAGAGCCGCGACACGCGCACAGGATACCTCTGCCACGCTTCATCCATTACTTTGTCGGCGATGGAGTCTTCACTCGATCAGGCAGCAAAGCGGGCCAAGCTGGCGAAAACGCTTGAAGAGCACTTGAAACAAAACGGGGTTGTTTGGCTTGGACTCAGCATCGAATCCAATGTTTCCGGCACCTCGCTGAACCATTGGAAATTGTGCGAAGCAACTGCTCTTCATTTACAAACAACACTGGGAAAAATAATTTCAGCGCCCATAGCGGTTGACAACCACGACACGCCTCCTTTGCCATTTCACATCGATAAACTCATTACAAATGGACCAATCCAGGAATACAACAATCACATTCTCAAGGCCGACACAGAAAAACTGCAACCACATGAAGACCACATAGGATTATATAAAGACCACATAGGATTATATGAAGACTACATAGGATTATATGAAGACCACATAGGATTATATGAAGACCACATAGACCCCGTATATTATTTATACTTAAAAATCTATCAGAAAGGAATTCATGCCGCTGATTACCTCGAAAAAAGAATCCAGAACAATTCGATGCAAATCAATATACTCACCCCGCAATACCCAAAGGAATTCGACGCAAACGACAAACAAATGCTACTTGAGTCAGGCTGCCTTAAAGAGGATTCAATAGGTAGATCTTTCTTTATGCCTAATGACCCCACCCCCTTGATGGCTATCGACCCCACCCTTCATAATACCTCTTATGCCATCTATTGTATTATGGAAGGGTACGCGCGCTTCCTTCGTGCTGGTTTTCAGTGCATTAAGCTTCTTACGCATGCCTTTCTTAACAGAAAATTCATCAAAAATACCCTCTCAGATGTAGCAACAATCCAAAGCCACTTCGCAACTATCGAGATCCGCACCTCCTCACCACGGGAGCAACTCTGCATTGCACTCGACACTCAAGCCATCGATAAAGGCTTTTCTCTGATCTCATGCAACCAAGATGACGGCGAACTCACACTCGATTTAAACTTCCCTTCTGAACCCGATGAAGATAGCGCTACAGCAGGCATCTTGATCGGCATCGTATCGCCACGTTCTCTTTGGAAGAAAATTCAAAGCTGCACCACAAAGAAAGAGATTTTTGAACTGCCTGCGCAGGACACACTGTGTGTCGATATGGCCAATACCGTAGCGTCCGAGCTCTTTGCCTCTGGCGGCTCGCAGCCCCATGGCGTCTCGCCCCAGACAGGCCTGTTCCACTTCCATCACACAATTGCAACGCTTTCCAGCCTCTCCGGCAACACGCCTGCGATCCCACTGACGTTGAACTACTCGCCGTTACGTGCCAACGAAAGCGCCCTCGGCGATGGCTTCGCGTTCTCCGGTTTTTCTTCTTACGACAATCGAAACCGGCGCCTGGTACTGAGCAACGGCACCGTACATAATCTCAGCATTGATGACATCAAGGACCTGATCAATGGCGAGTCGATAGTACGCCTTGGCTATACCCTCAAAGCAGGCCAAGGGACTACCGAACAGTTGAGCGCTAGAGGTGGCAACCGAAAGGTCTATCACCTGAGCACTCTCACGATCGAACTCCTCAACGGCCACGAGGAAGTACTGGGCCTCCCCCAGACTCATGACAACGTGGAAAGTGGCGAAGCATATAAAGGCCGCCTTAAAAGCAAGATCAATGCGATTATTGAGCAAATCGATGAAGCATTGGACGCGCTGAAAACCCCATCAAAAGATGCAACGCCGATATGGAGCATTCTCGGTACTGCGCTTGTCGGAGGCATGGGTCTCGCGGCTGGTTCAAAAATTGATGACTACGAAAAAACCCGATGTATACATCTCTCTTCCGTTGTTGCGACTTTTATCAACACCGCGTGGGGCGCCGATTTGTTAGTTAAGGACGGGGCAAAACTCAAACAGGTCACCGCGAATAGAACAGAGCTGAACAAACTGAAAACCGAAATGGCGTTGACACTCGCCGATGTCGAGCGCAATGCCTTGATCCTGGTGCCCCTGCAACTCAAGGCCGACAGCCGAGCGCTGCAACTGGCCTGGCAAGGCGTGAAGGGCCATGCCCGCCTGAATGACATAAAGGACGGCGTCAACGTGCTGCTCAAGGCCGAACACTCTGCCGAGCCGATGCTGAAGGGTAGCCAACAGAGCGTTTTCACCCTCTGGCCAGAGACTGAGGAGCGTTGCTGCATCACCCTGGACATCAAGGACTGCCTGCTCAGGCGTGTGACTCGATCCAGCGGCTCTCAGCCCGACAAGCCCGACCAGCGCCTGCACTTCCAGTACTCGGCGACGGCAGTGCTCGACAATATATTGTGCGGCGTTACCGAGGACGATGGTTCACGGGAACTGGTCGCCTACGACTGGCCGACTTACTCTTCGCTACCTCGCGTCGTTCTGCAAACCTTGGTCCCTGGTGGCCAACAACCGAATACCCACCACGCCTGGGCCTGGGAAGGTGAAGAGCGAATCACCGCAGCCACCCGCTACGCACACGCGCCAGTCGGCAGCGACCTGGAACAGATCCCATCCACCCGCTGGGAGTGGTCTCACAGCGCTGACGGTGCGACCCAACTTGCGCGCCTGATCGAGAAGGTCCCCGGCGAGCAGCAGCGCATCACGCGCCATGTCTATCAGGCCGACAACGCCGTGCCCGAGCCGCTGCGCCAGCCGCGGCAAACAGAGCAGCACATCACCGTCGAAGATCTCCGCGTCGCCGCCACTGCCGAGGAACAGCAGCCATGACCAGCACGGATCAGACCACCTCCAGCCCATCGCCCACCCTTCCAGCGACTTCGCTCACGGAAACCGCGCTTACCCGCTACCGCCCAGGCGGCCTGGAACCTATACAGTTCATCACTGACGACGGCTTGCACACACGGCTCTGGTACTACGAAACCGATGCCCATCCACTGGATATCAGCAAGCTGGTTGCAGGGCTGACACTGGCCAAAGTCACCACCGGTACCAACGCCACGCTGGGCAGCACCGGCAGGACACTGGCCGATGCCACCCAGCTCAGCTGCACCGAGCGCCCGGAGGCTGGTAAAGGCCTGCTGCCACTGTGCGCGCAATACCAGTACCTGCTGCTGCCCGACGGTAGCCGCCAGGCCCCGGTACTGACCCTGTTCGGCTACGCCCTGAACCAGCGCGACGAGCACGGCACCCTGCTGCCCAACACCGTGCTGACCTTCGAAGGCTTCGAAGCCTTTGCCGACAGCGACACCCTGGCCTTGACGGACGTGAAGCTGGCCAAACCGACAGCGCTGTCCGTCGCCCTGGTGCAGGCCAACTACCAGCACCAGGCCGGCGCGATCCGCAGCTGCGAACGCATCGCCACCCAGTGGTACCAGAACGACAACGCTCGCAGCACCCAGACCGTGACCGAGGTGGTGACCACCGGCCAACAAGCCGCCACATACGAACTGCTGCGCACCACACCCTACTCGACGGCAACGGCCATCCTGCAACGCCAGATCGTGTCGGCGCGCACCGGCCGCCTGCTGCGTGAAACCCAGCAAGACAACGAGGGCAAGGCCATAGCGTTTACCTGCCATCGGTACGATAGCCTGGGCCGGGGCGTACGCAGTGACACCTATGCGTTCGAAGAAAGTGCCTTTACCACCGGCTTGGTGAATACGCTAAACCTCACCCACTTGCAATCCATCCACTACGCGCAAGATGGCAAGGGCAGGCTGGTCAGGAGTTGCGACGCCCTAGGGCGTCACCAGCAGTGCTTTTATGATGGCCAGCAACGCATCGTGCGCCGTGAGCTGCAACGCGTGCCAGGGCCTGACCACAGTGCCGGCAACTACTGTGCGGTGGAAGAAACATCCTGGGACAGCGATGGGCAAATGGCCGGCCAAGTGATATTCGACTACTTGCCGGGTGGCCTGCGCATCGACAATGTCAAAGCACTGCCCGAGCAGAGCAAGGACTGGTTCTGGCAGGCCCACGGGCATGACCCGGTGGTTACCGACGCAAACCAGAATGTATCGTTGACCACCCGCTCCACCCTGGGGCTGATCTCGCAAGGCGCACTGACCACGCAGCAATCCACCCAGCGCAACCTGCCGGACGGATCGGTCACCCTGACTCACGAAGTCTGGAAAGGCCTGGAGAAACCTGCCGCCGGTGCTGCCATCACGACCACCCAGACCCTCAACCAGAAAGGCCAGTGCACCCAGGTAAGCGAGGATATCCGCGGCTATGCGAAGCAAGCCAGAACCTGGGATATCACCTACGACGGCCTGGGGCGCCCAAAGACGCTGACCCAACCGGACAAATCGATCATTGCCTGGGCCTATGAAGGCTTGAACGACGCCCCGACCCGCATGAGCGTGAAGAAGTCGGCGAATGCGCCGGAACGGGTACTGGCCAGCCGCACGTTCAAGGAGGGCACCGTGTCGACGCTGGTCAGGGGCAGCGATACTCGCCAAACACTGCGAACCCGACCAGGCGGCTACGTGAAGCCAGATGGCACCAGCCTTTACCATGCACGCAACGACGATGGCAGCCTGTCCTGGTATGCACAAAGCGGCAGCAACACCGCGAGCAGGACACCCCTGGTGACCTTCAAGTTGAGCCCCGTCACACAGGCCATGCATGCCGAACGCCCGGTGCAGGGGGATCATCAAAGCCTGGTCACCAGCGAAACCTTGCGGCCGCTGCTGCTGGGCACCTGGCGCTTCAAACAGACAGTGCACGGGCAACAGCAGCGCGATGAGGGTTCGGCCTCCCTGCGCGGTGTCCTGACCGGCACATTGAACAGCAACGGCCTGCCCTTGCAGGCCTGGGAGAATGCCCAAGGCTACCGCAGCCGGTTGCGCCGGGGACCACTCGAATACCATTACACATACACCGCACTGGGGCAGTTGGCCTGCCTGACGGTGCAGGACATGCGCACCGGCCAGTGCTTGCAGGTGCAGTACGACTACGACGCCTTCGGCCGCGAGACCAAGCGCAGTTATGCGCTGAACGGCCAGGAAAAGGTGCGCTACGAGCAAACCTGGTCACCGGCCAGCCAGTTGCTAAGCAAGACGCTGTACCGTGACGGTACACGGGCGAGAACCGAGACATTCGTCTATTACACCAGCGTGACCGGCACCAGCGATGAGTTGCAGCAATGGACGGTGGACGCAGTGGAGGGCGAACAGGTCAAGGATGACGAAGGCTATGCCATCAAGGAAGAGACTTACCGATACGACGACCTGGGCAGCATGACTCAATGCTCGACCACGCGTAGCAACAACGACACGCTGGTACGCGACTATGCCTACGACGATGCGATGCATTCAACTCGGCGTACCGCGATCACCTTTACCGCGACCGTTGCCGGCAAGACCAGTATCCGCACGGTCTCCCTTACGTACGACGCCAACGGCAACCTGGCGACCAACGAGCGGGAACAGTCCCTAGCCTACACCGACAGCGGTCGCCTGAGGTCAGTGACTGCCAAGAATGGCACGACGCCGCTGACCTATTACGAGTACGACGAACATGACTGGCTGATCGCCCAGTGTGATGTCGTCAACAACCAGCGGCGCATCCTCAACTATGGTGCCAATGGCCTGAGTGGGGAAACCTGGCTGGATGGTGCAGGCAAGGTGCTCAAGCGCCTGACGCTGGATGACCAGGCAGGCCTTGCGGTTGCCTTGGACGATCAATGGCTGTTCGTGCTCGGCGACCCGCAGACCGGCGGGGGTGACGAATACCAGTTCAAGGATGGCGCTTGGGTTCGCGATTCGGTCACGTTCACGCCCTGGGGCGTAACCCATCTGGCCACTCTCAACACTCAATCGGTGGGCGTCGGTTACAACCGCCAGCAGGTGGATCGGGTGACGGGGGGGTTCCATCTGGGCAACGGTTACCGCTTCTACGACGCCCAGCACAAAGTGTTCTGCCAGCCCGACGACTGGAGTCCGCTGGGTGCGGCCGGTCCGAATAGCCGTGCCTACTGCCCGAAAGCCGATCCGGTCAACTTCGAGGACCCCAGTGGCCACATCATGCTCAGCCGCCAGGCCCAGGCAGGCAGCCTGGCAAGGCTCGATACCATTCTTGCCGCGCTGGCTCCCAGCACGGAGACGGCGTCGCCCCAGGCTGCCGGCGTCGGGGATTGGATGTTGTTCGCTGGCCTGACGATTTTTGGCGCACTGTTGATCATAGCTTCGGCGGGCACCCTCAGTGCGCCGGTGATCGCGGGCCTGTTGATCGTCTATGCAGCAGGTGCCGCCGTCACGGCGACGGGGATGGCACTGAGGCAGTCGAACCCGGAGTTGTCGCGGATATTGGAACCTGTGGGGCAAGTGATGATGGCACTGGCCAGTGCGCCGGCGGCAGGCTCGCAGATGGCTGGGGTGGCGAGGGCAGTGATGTATGGATCGACACTGGCGTATGCAGGTTTGACCATCGCGCAGGTGTCGGTGCAACAGAGCAACCCTGAACTGGCAGAGAAACTGGGATGGGCGGCAATGGCTGCTGGCCTGCTTGACCTAGCGCATGTCGGAGCAACAAAACTGGGGAGCGGCCTGGCCAATCTGGGCTCAAAATCGCTGACTGCCCTGCGCGGAATCCGCAGTACTGTGAAGTTGCATGGTGTTTCATCATTGCTGCGCCGAAGCCGGCGCAGTCAATACCTGCTTAACCCGCACGGCACCCCCGACATGGCATTTCCGGCCCTTGGCTCGAAGGATATGCACCTCGGCGGAATCCGAAGTAACGGACATGTGATATCCGTAGAGGAGGACTTCCCGGGCATCCATCTTTTTGACGATACAATAGGATATCGGCATGCCGTAACCGAAAATCGTAAATCGATGGCCCCCTTTATCGAGAGTGAACTCGATAAAATAAACAACGCCAAACTAAACGGGTTAGCGACCACACCACAGACCAGCTATGAGAAATCACTGAGCAACGCCAATGCCAAACTCACGGAGCTGGAAAACGAAGTGAGTACGGTCAAGAACCTGAACAATGATTTTCGTGCTGGAATCGAAAAAAAATATCGCTCAGCACAATCCGCCTCGACGGAACTGGACGACCTCATCAGCGGAAAAAACAACGTAGGATTCTCGCTTGCCAAAGCAAAAGACGGCGATGAAATTAGTCGCATCCTTGATGATCTTGAATCTATATATCAGAATAAGCAGTTCAGTGGCATAACGGAGATCATTGACGCAGCAAAAATTAAAGCAGGTGCTATACCCGAGGGTGAAGCGAGCCTTGCCTACTGGAAACGCTTGCTGACAGACCTGCAAGCGGATCTTAAAAACAAGTACGACACCCTGCAAAGGGCCCACAATGCACAACTGGACCGGATTCAAAAAGCTGAACGTCAACTCAGCGTAAATTTCCACCACTATGAAGACCGCGTATTGGCTTCGCTGAGAAAAACACACGCTTCTTATAGAACCAGTTTGAAGCGCCTCACGGGCGCAACATCATTCAACCCATCGGTCATTCCCGATCATACTGCTCTTGTATCGAGGCTGAATGTAATCGGCCATGGATACATAGATAAAAACAACGTGGCACACATAGGCCGCTATGTACGTAGGGGCGGCGAAACAGTGGCGGTAAGGACATCACCCAAAAAATTCTACGAAATGCTGATCAATGATTTCAAAGAAAAAATGAAAGCCACGCCAAAAGAACTGCGCAAACTCACCCAAACCCCCTACAAATCCATTACTGCCACGGGATGGCATGATTTATTCAAGAAAAAATATGGAAGCATCCGCCTCATTAGCTGCAATTTGGCTTCAGAGGTAAACGGCACTTCATTCGCTCGAAAACTGAACGCCATTTCCGGAGTTTCTGTCAAAGCCTCAACAGAACGGCTTTTTGCCACGATCACGGACAGTAAAGCACTTTACAAACAGTACAAGTTCGCGAAACTACTAAGAAAGCCTATAGGTAATTTCAGCCAATTCTTCAACGCTACGCTTTCAGAGCCAAGATATACGCTACATCTCCCCAAGCTTGACATGCCTCATTTTTACCGTTCCCCTATAAAACAGTTCGATAGTGGAGTGTGGGATGAACTGCCAGGGATTTCCTATAACATGCCTACCGTATATCAGTAACAATTTGACGCAACACACTAGGGTCTGTATGAAAAGTCTTGAGAAAGGTCAGGCAAGGTGAAAACAGCCGAGGAAGCGGAGTTTACGGGTTGTAAATTAGCACTGTAATCACACCCTCGACGGGCCCACCCGTCGAGGGAAGGCCTTTCTCATTTTTGGAGGCCTTTCATGAAACTGGAACTCGCTCTATACCAGGCGCTGATATCGATCAACGTCACAGACGACAAAGCCACGGCTGTCATCCAAGCACTGGAGAATGAACGCGCCCGGTCCCGCGCCTCCCTGGCCTCCTTGAGGCTGACGGCCGGATAGACGCCCATCGAGATGCGGGCCTGCTTGCCCAACCAATAGAAACGGAAGTGCCACTGCTTAGCGCCCTTCGCACCGACGAACAGTGCAAGGCCAGCGGTGTCTTTGAGGGTGTAGTTCTTGCCGGTCGCCTTGGCCTGGCAGACAGCGGTATCGGTCAATGGCATGTGTGCATCTCCCGGTCTCGTAAGGACGAGGAGATGTATATCGATGCCCAAGGCCCAGCTCAGCCATCAATCCGCTACGCCAACCACCCGGAATCGCTGTACTTAAAAATGTACTTAAATTTCGTGGCTGCTAGTGGATTCAGGCAGACTGCGCTGAAACGAAAAAAGACGCCGAAGCGTCTATTTTCAAGGACTTACAGACTTCCATGGAACTCTGTAGATCTTTATTTGGAGCGGGAAACGAGACTCGAACTCGCGACCCCGACCTTGGCAAGGTCGTGCTCTACCAACTGAGCTATTCCCGCGTCGTGATGGGTGCCATTCTAGCGATATCTAAAACGGCGTCAACCCCTTGATTCAAAAAAGTTTTATTTTTGTTCCGAGCCTTCGCGCAAGTGCGGCCAGGCGGCCAGCAGGTAATGCGCCATCGACCACAGCGTCAGCCCTGCCGCCACCAGCAGCAGGCCGTAACCCAGAATCACCCACATCGTCACCGCAGGTGGGTTGCCCAGCAGAATGACCAGCGCCAGCATCTGTGCCGCGGTCTTCCACTTGCCGAGGTTGGACACCGCCACGTGCGCCCTCGCCCCCAGTTCGGCCATCCACTCGCGCAGCGCCGAAACGACGATCTCGCGGCCGATGATCACCGCTGCGGGCAAGGTCAGCCAGAAGTTGGCGTGTACCTGCACCAGCAGCACCAGCGCCACGGCGACCATCAGTTTGTCTGCCACTGGGTCCAGGAAGGCACCGAACGGCGTGCTCTGCTGCAGGCGACGCGCCAGGTAGCCGTCCAGCCAGTCGGTGGCGGCGGCAACGGCGAACACACTGCTGGCGGCCATATAGCTCCAGTGATAGGGCATATAGAACAGCAGGATGAAGATCGGGATGAGCAGGACGCGTAGAACGGTGAGCAGGTTTGGAATATTCATCGGTACGACTGGCTGCGGGTTGAGCCCGGCATTCTACTCGCTATGCAGGCTGGCATAAATCGACTCGGCAAGCTTTTTACTGATGCCGGGGGCTTTGGCGATCTCATCGATACTGGCGCGGTTGAGCTCTTGCAGGCCACCGAAGTGTTTCAGCAGGTCGCGCCGGCGCTTGGGGCCGACCCCGGCCACGTCTTCCAGGCTGGACACGCGACGGGCCTTGCCGCGGCGGGCACGGTGGCCGGTGATGGCGAAGCGGTGGGCTTCGTCGCGGATCTGCTGGATAAGGTGCAGCGCCGGTGAGTCGCCCTTGAGGGTGAACTCGTGGTGCACGTCGTTGAGGTACAGGGTTTCGAAACCGGCCTTGCGGGTCACGCCTTTGGCCACGCCGAGCAGGGTCAGGTCGGTGAAGGCCAGCTCCTGCATCACGTCGCGGGCCATGTTCAACTGGCCTTTGCCGCCGTCTACCAGCAAGACGTCGGGCAACTTGCCCTCGCCGTCCTTGATGCGCCCGTAGCGGCGGGTCAGGGCCTGGTGCATGGCGGCGTAGTCGTCACCGGCGGTGACGCCTTCGATGTTGAAGCGGCGGTAGTCGGACTTGATCGGGCCTTCGGGGCCGAACACCACGCAGCTGGCCACGGTGGCTTCGCCGCTGGAGTGGCTGATGTCGTAGCACTCCAGGCGCTGCGGCACTTCGTCCAGGCCCAACACCTGGGCCAGGGCCTCGAAGCGCGCGGCCATGTGCTGGCGGTTGGCCAGGCGGGCGTTGAGGGCCTGTTCGGCGTTGGTCACGGCCAATTGCTGCCAGCGGGCCCGAGTGCCGCGCACCCGGTGAGTGATGGTCAGCTCGCGGCCGCGTAGGGTCTGCAGTGCTTCGCTGATGGCTTCGAAGTCTTCGTGCACCACGTTGACGATGAGTTCGCCTGGCAGTTCACGCTCGGCGTTGCCCACGTAGTACTGGGACAGGAACGCGGCCATGACTTCAGCCACCTCCTCCTCGATGCCCACCTGCGGGAAGAAGTTTTTGCTGCCCAGCACCCGGCCGCCGCGCACGCTGATCAGGTGCACGCAGGCGCCACCGGGGTTGACGAAGGCCGCGATGACGTCGACGTCGCCGGTACCGCCTTCGATGTACTGCTGGTCCTGCACGCGGCGCAACAGGGCGATCTGGTCGCGCAGTTCGGCGGCCTTCTCGAAATTGAGGGCCATGGCGGCCTTCTCCATTTCGGCATTGAGCTCGTTGCCCAACTGTTGGCTGCGGCCTTCGAGGAACATCACCGAGTGGCGGATATCGTCGGCGTACTCGTCTTTATCCACCAGGCCGACACACGGCCCTTTGCAGCGTTTGATCTGGTACTGCAGACACGGCCGGGTGCGGTTGGCGTAGTAGCTGTCCTCGCATTGGCGCACCGAAAAGGCCTTTTGCAACAGGCTAAGGCTTTCGCGAATGGCGCCGGCGCTGGGGTACGGTCCGAAGTAACGGCCCTTGGCTTTTTTTGCACCGCGGTGGATGCCCAGGCGCGGGAAGTCGCCGTCAGACAGGAAGACATAAGGGTAAGACTTGTCGTCGCGCAACAGGATGTTGTACGGCGGCCGCCATTCCTTGATCAGGTTCTGCTCCAGCAGCAGCGCCTCAGTCTCGTTGGCGGTGATGGTGGTCTCGACCTGGGCGATACGGCCCACCAGCGCGGCGGTCTTGGGGGCCAGGCCGGTTTTACGGAAATAGCTGGCCAGACGCTTCTTGAGGTTTTTGGCCTTGCCCACGTAGAGCAGCCGCGCCTCGGCGTCGAACATACGGTAAACGCCCGGGCGACCGCTGCAGGTCGCCAGGAACGCGCTGGCATCAAAAGCTTGGGGCATGAGGTTTACAGGCTTGCGTCAACCATACCGTGGCGAACGGCCAGCAAGGTCAGTTCGACGTCGCTGGTGACCGAGAGTTTTTCAAAGATCCGATAACGGTAAGTATTGACGGTCTTGGGCGAGAGGCACAACTTGTCCGAGATGATCTGCACCTTCTGGCAGCCGACGATCATCAAGGCGATCTGGATTTCCCGCTCGGACAAGGCGTCAAACGGCGAGCCTTGCGGCTGGAACGACTTCAGCGCCAATTGCTGGGCGATTTGCGGGCTGATGTAGCGCTGGCCGGCAAAGGCCAGGCGAATGGCCTGGACCATTTCGTCGAGCCCGGCGCCCTTGGTCAGGTAACCGGCCGCGCCGGCTTGCAGCAGGCGCGTGGGGAATGGGTCTTCCTCGCACACGGTGACCGCGACCACCTTGATGTCGGGGTGGCTGCGCAACAGTTTACGGGTAGCCTCCAGGCCACCGATGCCCGGCATTTTCACGTCCATCAGGACGACGTCCGGCTTCAGCTCCCGGGCCAGCTTCAGCGCCGCCTCCCCTGAATCCCCCTCACCCACCACCTGCAAGCCGTCGATGTCGGCCAGCATGCGTGTAATACCGGTTCGTACCAGATCGTGATCATCGACCACTAAGACCCTAATCAAGCACACACCTCGTCTACAGGGCGATTGGATCCCGCCACCTTAACAAAATTTTTCATGGCGGGCCTAACGCAAAACTTCTGTCAGATAGGCCTGACGGCCAAGTGTGAAAGGCCTCACTGTTTCGCGGCTTTTAACCTCACCTGACAAACGCCCCAGCAAGTGCCAGAGCGCTGCTTGATCGGCGAGCGGCAATTGCCGAAAGGCCCCCAGCAATTCGGCCTCATCCTGGGTCATGTTTTCCAGCGGCGCGGGGGTGCGCACACCGCTGAGCACGTAGAGGGCATCCACGCCATGGGCGGCCACTGCGGCCAGGTAATCGGCACGCGGCGTGCGTTCGCCACTTTCGTATTTACCCTGGGCATTGGGCTCGACTCCGCCAATGTCACCAAACACCCGCTGGGTCATCCCCAACCGCTCACGTTCTTCCCGCAGTCGCGGACCGAATCCATTCATAGGGTGCATCTCCTTAGTCCCTAGACACCATCCAACGCCGCTCATCTTCCTGTAAGCAGCTGTAAATTCCTGGGTCCACTATGCCCATGGTCACCGGCCACGACAAGCCATCACTGAGCTATCAGTCGATTGCGCGCTGCATGCGCACGAAGCACTCATCCTCGCCCATTTCGACAAAGCCCCTGCGCCGATACAACTGCCTGGCCGGGTTGCTGCGGAACACCATCAAACGCAGCAGTGGCACGCGCCGCTGCTTGGCCCAACCGGCGAGCGCCTCCAAAACCCAACTGCCGATACCGCGCCCGCGGTGCTGGGGCAGCAGGTGCAACTCGCGAATGAACAGTGCCTGGCGGTCTTGGCTGAGGCTGCAGTAGCCCAGCACCGTGTCACCTTCCATCACCAGCCATTGCTCGCGCCAGCCCCAGGCCTGATCGAAGGCGTCTTCGAGCCACAACAGGTCGAACTCACGGTAGTACGGCAGCATGGCCCGGCGCGTAAGGTCGCGGGCAAAGCTGCGGTAGGCGTCGGTGGCAGGTACGAGGTTCATGGCCATTATTGTGCACTGCTCAGGTGGCGTAGCACACCGGCGAGCTGCCTGGGCCACGGCGTTCCAGCTCATCCTCCAGCCACTCGGCGAGTACCTGGGCATTGTTGTGCTCGGTGTTTTTGGCGGCATACAGCAAGGTCAGCGGCCCTTTGGCCGCCAGGTCCAGCAGTGGGTACCAGTGCTCGGGGTGGGCGGCCAGCTGTTGCTGGTAGCGCTGGGTGAAACCGGCAAAATCCACTTCACCCTGGTGAAACGCCCTCCGCAATTCGTCCGAAGGTGCCACCTCGCGCAACCATTGGCCCTGCAGGTCTTCCTTGCGTTTGTTGCGCGGCCACAGGCGGTCGACCAGCACGCGCTGGCCATCTTCGTCGGCGGCTACTTCGTAGACACGTTTGCAGCGGATCATGGCTTTCTCCCGCATTTACCGTCTGTCTTGAGCCTAGTGAATTCATTGACCGAGGTCACGGACCGGTCACGAATTGCTCCTAAGCTCACAGCCTTCGGCACCTTCGCCCGACGCCAACCGGAGCCCCCATGGCAACCCCGTCCCTGGCCAGCCAGCCGCCACTGGCCCAACGCGATTCCCGCCCGCAGCTGTCCCACAAGCCCGGGCGTGCCACCCTGGTTTTGTTCTTCGGCCTGCTACTGGCAGGCATCGCCTACACCGCCTGGAGCCTGAAACAGGACGTCAGCGCCAGCGGCACGGTGATCACCACCGTTACCCCCTTCCTGTTGTTGGGCCTGGCGCTGCTGATTGCCCTGGGCTTCGAGTTCGTCAACGGCTTCCATGACACCGCCAACGCCGTCGCCACGGTTATCTATACGCATTCTTTGCCGGCACCGGTCGCCGTGGTCTGGTCGGGGTTATGCAACTTCCTGGGGGTGCTGCTTTCCAGCGGCGCGGTGGCCTTTGGCATCATTGCCTTGTTGCCGGTAGAGCTGATTTTGCAGGTAGGTTCTTCGGCCGGTTTCGCCATGGTCTTCGCCCTGCTGCTGGCCGCGATCATCTGGAACCTGGGCACCTGGTGGCTGGGCTTGCCGGCGTCCTCCTCGCACACACTAATCGGCTCGATCATCGGCGTAGGCGTGGCCAATGCGCTGATGCATGGGCGCGACGGCACCAGCGGCGTGGATTGGACCCAAGCCAGCAAGGTGGGGTATGCCCTGCTGTTTTCGCCACTGATCGGCTTTGCCTGCGCGGCCCTGTTGCTGCTGGCGCTGCGCGCGCTGGTCAAGCGCAAAGAGCTGTACCAGGCGCCGGAAGGCCAGACGCCGCCACCGTGGTGGATCCGCGGCGTACTGATCCTGACCTGCACCGGGGTATCGTTTGCCCACGGCTCCAACGATGGGCAAAAAGGCATGGGGCTGATCATGCTGATTCTTGTCGGCACGCTGCCGATGGCGTATGCACTGAACAAGACCATGCCCAGCGAACAGGCCCTGCAGTTCTCGGCCGTGGCCGAAGTGACGCGTCAGGCCCTGGTGCGCCATGACCCGCAAGCGGCGCCCGCAGACCCGCGCCAAACCTTGACCGCGTTCATCGCCGAACCCAAGCCCAACCCGCAACTGGTACCAGCCCTGGCCGCCCTCACCGGCATGATCGGCGAAGAGGTGAAGGGTTACGGTTCGCTCAAGCGCGTGCCGGCCGAAGCCATGGCCAACGTGCGCAATGACATGTACCTGACCAGCGAAGCCATCCGCCTGCTCGACAAGCACCAGCTGACAAACTTCGATGCCGACACCCGCAGCCATGTGCAACTGTTCAAGACACAGCTGGACGATGCCACGCGCTACATTCCCCTGTGGGTCAAGGTGGCCGTGGCCATCGCGCTGGGGCTTGGGACCATGGTCGGCTGGCGACGCATTGTGGTGACTGTGGGCGAGAAGATCGGCAAGACCCACCTGAGCTATGCCCAAGGCGCATCGGCGGAGGTGGTTGCGATGTGCACCATCGGGGCGGCCGACATGTTCGGGCTGCCGGTCTCGACTACCCACGTGCTGAGCTCGGGTGTGGCTGGGGCCATGGTCGCCAACGGCTCGGGGATTCAGAAGCGTACGTTGATCAACTTACTGATGGCCTGGGTGCTGACCCTGCCCGCGGCAATGCTGCTGGCAGGTAGCCTGTACTGGCTTCTTAACCAGATTTTCTAGGCTGCAATAAAGAACCTGTGGGGCTTGCCCGCGAATGTGATGGTGGACCTACCACAGCATTCGCGGGCAAGCCCGCCCCCACAGGTTCAGGGATGCCCGATCATCCCGGGATTTTCAGGCCACGCTGAACCGCCGGCCGCTCCAAAAACGTCGCCAGCACCCGCTGCACTTCCTTGAACGCATCGAACCCGACCAGCTCACGGGCGTTGTAGCGCTCCACGAGGTTGCGCACCCAAGGGAAAATGGCGATGTCAGCGATGCTGTATGCGTCGACCATCCACTCACGGCCTTGCAGGTGGCGGTCCAGCACACCCAGCAAGCGCTTCGATTCGTTGACGTAGCGATCCCGCGGGCGTTTGTCTTCGTATTCCTTGCCCGCAAAGAAATGGAAGAACCCGACCTGGCCGAACATCGGCCCGATGCCGCCCATCTGGAACATCAACCACTGCAGGGTCTGGTAACGGGTGGCGGGGTCCTGGCTGAGCAACTGCCCGCTTTTTTCCGCGAGGTACTGCAGGATCGCGCCCGACTCGAACAACGGAAGCGGCTGGCCGCCAGGGCCGTTCGGGTCGAGGATGGCGGGGATCTTGTTGTTGGCGCTGAGGGAAATGAACTCAGGGCTCAACTGGTCATCGTTGTCAAAGCTGATTTTGTGCGGCTCGTAAGCCAGGCCGATCTCTTCGAGCATGATCGACACCTTGACCCCATTCGGCGTCGGCAACGAATACAGCTGCAAGCGCTCGGGGTGCTGGGCGGGCCATTTGCGGGTGATGGGGAATGCACTCAGATCGGTCATGGTCAACCTTGCCTGGGGAATGGAGCTGTTACTTTAGTGACATCCCGCGCGGCTGGCCATCACCGGCCTTTCGCCTAGCCACTTTACATGTGCACTTTCCAAGGTGACTACCTCGCATATCTACGAGTAGTTCATCCCTGGCCATCGCTCCTATATTCGCCTGGCAGATCCAATCTCCATTACAACAGGCATAAACCATGATCGATATAAAAGAAATCGCTGCAAAATCATTGGCAAAAGAGACCCGCGACGGGCGCATCAAACTTGAAGTAGTAAACCTTGATACCGGCCGCACTCTCTGCTTCGAAAATTATTCCACCTTATGGCTGACCAGGTATTTGTTGGGGGGCTTCATCATGGCCCCAGAAAACCAACTCGTTCATTATTTCTATGTAGAACTGCAAGACAAGTACCTCGCAAAAGGCGAATTCATAATCGCCCCAGGAACTTTGCACACCGCCGGCTACTCTGATGCCTTGACCCCCCTCAGTGATGAGAAAGGGACGGGCAGGCTAATTGTTACAGCACTGGACAATTCGCCAAACCCGGAACAGCCACCCACCTACCTAAATGCAACTGTCGAATTGCAGCTTTCATCTCCAACAGCACGCCTCAGGGTGTCTGGAGAAATCGAGTTTGGCACCTCCGCTGCACAATAAACATCAAACATCGCCAACCTTCGCTTAAACCTGGCCGTGGGCCTTACGCTTGAGCTTTTCGGTGTCGACCCGAACGAACACCGAGTCCGCCGTCACCGTGAGTACATCGTCTGCCCAGACCTCGCAGATAACCCGGCTCTTGCGCCCGACGTCGCCTTCAACGCGGGCCTTGAGCAGCAACTCGACACCCATGGGGGTCGGTTTCAGGTAGCTGAGGTTGAGTGTGCCCGTGACGCAGTCGATACGCGGCAGGCTGCCCGGTTCGCGGCCTTCGTTGCGGTAGTGGTAGGCCATGGCGGTCCAGTTGGAGTGGCAATCGACCAGCATGGCCAGCAAGCCGCCATAAACCAGGCCGGGCCAGCCGATGAAGGTGCTGTCCGGCGCGTGGCGGCACAGCAGGTGGATGCCGTCGGCGTCCCAATGGCTTTGCAGGTGCAGGCCGCTAGGGTGGGAGCAGCCGCAGCCGTAGCAGGTGCCTTCCGGTGCAGCCAACTGCTGGAGGGAAAGGGTGTGCTCGTTCATACGCTTCCTGTGCTTGTTGGAATGGGAAGTGAGGCAAGCGTCGATGGTAGCGCCGCGCTGGGCCAGCGCCAATGAGAAAGGGGCGCCAAGCGCCCCCTCTGGATCAAGCAGTCTGTGCGACCACCTTGCCGCGCCGCTGGGTCAGCGACACCAGCAGGATGAACAGCGTCACCCCGGCAGTCATCAGCGTCTCGTAGCGGTAGGCATCGCTGAACAGCATGTAGCCCAGGACCATGACGATGGTGCCGATCACCAGCCAGGTCAGATAAGGGAACAGCCACATCTTCAGCTCCAGCGGCGTGCCCTCACGGTCTGCACGGGCTCGCATGCGCAGCTGAGACACGGCGATCACCAGGTACACCAGCAAGGCAATGGCGCCGGTGGTGGACAGCAGGAAACCGAACACCTTGCCAGGGAACACATAGTTGACGAAGCAACCGGCAAAGCCTGCCAGGGTCGAGAAGATGACCGCTACCGTTGGCACGCCAGCACCCGAAATGCGCTTGGTCATGCTCAGCGCCTGGCCACGGGCACCCAGGGAGTAGAGCATCCGCGAGGCCGTGTACAGGCCGGAGTTCATGCAGCTGGTGACCGCCACCAGCACCACCAGGTCGACCAGCAGCTTGGCGCCCGGCACATTGAGCACTTCCAGCACCCGCTGGAACGAGCCCACGGCTTTCAGGGCCGGGTCGTTCCAGGCCACCAGCGACACCACCAGGAAGATCGAGGCCAGGTAGAAGATGGCGATGCGGTACACCACCAGGTTGGTGGCACGGCGGATCTTGTCTTTCGGGTTGGCTGTTTCGTCAGCGGCAATGGTGACGATCTCGGCGCCGAAGAACGAGAAGATGGTGATCAGCACGCCACCCAGCACAGTGCCAAAGCCATTGGGCATGAAGCCGCCGTTGTCCCACAGCCGGCTCACGCCCGAGACCTCGGCCAACGGCCAGAAGCCGAACACGGCCAGGCTGCAGACGATGATGAAGGCAACGATGGCAACCACCTTGACCAGCGCGAACCAGTACTCGAAGGCACCGAAGTTCTTCACGCTGATCAGGTTGGTACCCGACAGCACGACCATGATCAGGAAGGCGAACAACCACGATGGCACGCCGGGGAAGTAGGCATGCAGGATGTCTGCGCCAGCAATCGCCTCGACCGGGATGATCAGCACCCAGAACCACCAGTACAACCAACCGATGGTGAAGCCTGCCCAAGGGCCGATGGCCTCGGAGGCGTAAGTGGAGAACGAGCCGCTGTTGGGGTTGGCGATGGCCATTTCGCCCAGCATACGCATCACCAGCAGCACCAGCAGGCCGGTCATGGCGTAGGAGATGAGGATGGCCGGGCCGGCGGTGGCAATGGCGTTGGAGGAACCGATGAACAGGCCGGCGCCGATGATGCCGGCGATGGAGATCATGGAAACCTGACGGGACGTCAGGCCGTGCTGCAAGGACCGCTGTTTCTTGTTTTCTAGCGAAGCCATGGAGAACCCTCGAATGGGTCGCCGTCGTGGGACGGCTAAAAAATGGAGCAGAATTCTTATTAATTTCGGGTGTGCGTTTTTTGTTGTTTTGTAGATGCCGGCGGTGGCTACTTCCCTCCTCTTCGCACGACCGGTTGTAATCGTTGATCCAGGTCAGTATTAATCTATAGGCCTGGGTCAACAAACGACCTTTTCGAAGCACATGATTCCAATTCGGAATGAACTTCTTCCTTTTTTGCTCGGTACGCGCCTGTCATGTCCAAACGCCTGATGCCCTCGACCACCGCCCTCCAGTGCTTCGAAGCGGCTGCCCGCCACCTGAGCTTCACCCGCGCGGCGCAAGAGCTGCACCTGACCCAGAGCGCGGTCAGCAAACAGGTCGCGCAACTGGAGGACATGCTGTCGCACTCGCTGTTCCAGCGCATTCGCCGGCGCCTGCACCTGACCCCGGCCGGTGCGCTGTACCTGACCGAGGTGAACAAGATCCTCACCCAGATCGACATCTCCAGCCGCTACATCCTCAGCTATGGCGATGAGACCGAAGTGCTTCGCATCGCCACCCAGCCGACCTTCGGCGCGCGCTGGCTGGTGCCCAGGCTGAAGGGGTTTGGTGATCGCTATCCGCGTATTCACCTGGATATCCGTAACGAGCTGGAACCCTTCGACCTGGTGCAGTCCAAGGCCGACATCGCCTTCTTCTTCGGCCAGGGCACCTGGCCTGGGGCGACGTGTATCGAGCTGTTCAGCGAAGAAGTGGTGCCGGTGTGCGCCCCAGAGCTGCTCGCCAACCACCGCTTCACCAGCGCCGAGGCGCTGACTGAGCACCGCCTGCTGCAGTGTGTATCGCGCCCGGAAGCCTGGCATGAATGGTTTTTGGGGCTGGGGCTGCACAGCCAGAACAGCTACCACGGGCCGCGTTTCGACACGTTCTACCTGTGCATCCGGGCCGCTATCGCCGGCTGTGGCATTGCCCTGATTCCGCGGTACCTGGTGGCGGAGGAGTTGAACGAAGGCAAGCTGGTGGTGGCCTGGGACCACCCGGTGCCGAGCAATGGCAGGCACTTCATCGCCCATGCCGAGCATGCGGCGGAGGTGCCGAAGGTCAGGGCCTTCGTGCAGTGGATTCGCGAGCGGGTGGCTGAAGGGGATTGAGGCCAGTGCAGGTAACACAAAATCTTACAAGATCACGAATCCAAGGAATGATCGCAATCAAATAATTCGTTTGCGCAATACAGCCCCGGCACGCTTCGATAGTGGGAAACTCGAACAAGGTCCGCGTGCACCATGAATCAGGAAAGTATCAGCCAGTCCATTGCCATCGTTCACCCAATTACACTTTCCCACGGCAAGAATGCGGAAGTCTGGGACACCGACGGCAAACGTTATATCGACTTCGTCGGCGGTATCGGCGTACTCAACCTGGGCCATTGCAACCCAGCCGTGGTCGAGGCAATTCAGGCCCAGGCCACCCGCCTCACCCACTATGCCTTCAACGCCGCCCCCCACGGCCCGTACCTTGCCCTGATGGAGCGCCTCAGCGAGTTTGTCCCGGTCAGCTACCCGCTGGCCGGCATGCTTACCAACAGTGGCGCGGAAGCGGCGGAAAACGCCCTGAAAGTGGCCCGTGGCGCCACCGGCAAGCGCGCGATGATTGCTTTCGACGGTGGCTTCCATGGCCGCACCCTGGCAACCCTGAACCTCAATGGCAAGGTCGCCCCGTACAAGCAACGCGTCGGCGACCTGCCAGGCCCGGTCTACCACCTGCCCTACCCCAGTGCCGACACCGGCGTCACCTGCGAACAGGCACTCAAGGCCATGGACCGGCTGTTCAGCGTCGAGCTGGCGGTTGAAGACGTGGCGGCTTTCATCCTCGAACCGGTCCAGGGTGAAGGCGGCTTCCTCGCCCTCGACCCAGCATTCGCCCAGGCACTGCGCCGCTTCTGCGACGAGCACGGGATTTTGATCATCATCGACGAGATCCAGTCGGGCTTTGGCCGTACCGGCCAGCGCTTTGCCTTCCCGCGCCTGGGCATCGAGCCCGACCTGCTGCTGCTGGCCAAAAGCATCGCGGGCGGCATGCCACTGGGTGCGGTCGTGGGCCGTAAAGAACTGATGGCATCGCTGCCCAAGGGTGGCCTGGGCGGGACCTATTCGGGCAACCCGATTGCCTGCGCAGCGGCGCTGGCGAGCCTGGCGCAGATGACCGACGAGAACGTCGCCACCTGGGGCGAACGCCAGGAACAGGCGATTGTCAGCCGCGTCGAGCGCTGGAAAGCCCAGTACCCGTTCATCGGGCGGCTGACCGGTGTCGGCGCGATGCGCGGCATCGAGTTCGTCAACGCCGATGGCAGCCCGGCACCGGCCCAGCTGGCCAAGGTCATGGAAGCAGCGCGGGCCAAAGGCCTGTTGCTGATGCCCAGCGGCAAGGCGCGGCATATCATCCGCCTGCTCGCACCACTGACCATCGAAGCCGAGGTGCTCGAAGAAGGCTTGGATATCCTCGAGCAGTGCCTGGCAGAGTTGAACTAAGGCTTACAGGCCCAGCTCTTCAGGGGTGAGCATGTCGGACTCGAAGGCAATCCAGCCCCCTTCGAGTTCGGCGTGGCCGTTGACGATCGGGCCGTAGTAGGTCAGGCCGTTTTCCAGGGTAACGCAGATGTGCGTGGCCGGCTTTTCGGGAGCTGCGAGCGTACCGACGAAATGCACCTTCTTCAGGGTTTCGGTCACCGCTTCAAGGCCCACGCGCATGCTGGGGTTTTCCGAGGCCTCGATGTCGCCCCCGCGGTCTTCAGCGCTGATGGTCACGGTGGCGGTGTACGGGAACTTGCTGCTCAAGCGGGGTTACCTCAATTAGATGTGTAGGCGTTTTGGCGCGTAGAGTACGGCAGCCTTTGTCTGTTGTCTCTACTGGCTTCTTCGCGGGTGAACCCGCTCCCACAGGTACAGCGTCATGCCTGGCACCTGGGTGGCCGCCATCAACAGATCAAAATGGCCTCCCCCGCCCCGATCTGTTAGGGTGCCCGCCGATGCACGCCACACCACACGAGGATCCCGAGTGAGCGCCGAAGAACCCCTGATCGCCGACCTGTTCGAGGTCGACAAACGCCTGTCCCTCAAGCCCGTCGTGGACTTCAACACCTACCTGCGCAACGCGTTCGCCGAAGGCCCGTGCCAGTGCCACCGCTGCCGTGACGGTGGCGACCAGAGCAGCTACAGCCACGCGCACAACTTCACCCTCGAAGGCCGCCCGCTCAGCCGCCGCTTCGCCAACACCGCAGGCAGTGACGTGCTGCTGGTGCTGAAAAAAGCCTGGCTGTCGTACCACAAAGAAGACCTCAACCTGGTCGGCGCGCTGGACATGGCCAAGCTCAAGACCTTCACCGACGGCGCCCTGCACGAGCGCTTGCTGGCCCTGCTGCCTGCTAGCGGCCTGGCCCGTGAAGTGGACGGCCAATGGCTGCTGCAGGCTCAGGCCGACTGACGGCCCGGCGGTAAAGCAGGATTCTTCCGGTCTGCTAACGTGGGAGAATCCGCCCATCCGCAGGTAGTCCGCCATGGCCCGTACAACGCCCATCGAGCTGTATCGCAATATCGGCATCGTCGCCCACGTGGATGCCGGCAAGACCACCACCACCGAGCGCATCCTGTTTTACACCGGGGTCAATCACAAGATGGGCGAGGTGCACGATGGCGCCGCGACCATGGACTGGATGGCCCAGGAACAGGAGCGCGGCATCACCATCACCTCGGCAGCCACCACGGCCTTCTGGCAGGGCTCGACCAAGCAGTTCCCCGACAAGTACCGCTTCAACATCATCGATACCCCTGGCCACGTCGACTTCACCATCGAGGTAGAACGCTCGCTGCGTGTGCTCGACGGCGCGGTGGTGGTGTTCAGCGGCGCCGACGGGGTCGAACCGCAATCGGAAACCGTGTGGCGCCAGGCCAACAAGTACCACGTGCCGCGCCTGGCCTACATCAACAAGATGGACCGCCAGGGTGCCGACTTCCTGCGCGTGGTCAAGCAGATCGACAAGCGCCTGGGGCATCACCCGGTGCCGATCCAGCTGGCCATCGGCAGCGAAGAGCACTTCATCGGCCAGATCGACCTGGTGAAGATGAAGGCCATCTACTGGAACGATGCCGACAACGGCACCACCTACCGCGAAGAAGCGATCCCTACCGAGCTTCAGGCGCTCGCCGACGAATGGCGCGCGCACATGATCGAAGCCGCGGCAGAGGCCAACGATGAACTGACCATGAAGTTTCTCGATGGCGAGGAGCTCAGCATCGATGAGATCAAGGCCGCTCTGCGCCAGCGCACCATTGCCAACGAAATCGTGCCGACCATCCTTGGCTCGTCGTTCAAGAACAAGGGCGTGCCGCTGATGCTCGATGCCGTCATCGACTACCTGCCCGCCCCCTCCGAAATCCCGGCGATCAAAGGCACCGACCCCGACGACGAAGAAAAGCACCTGGAGCGCCACGCCGACGACAAAGAGCCCTTCTCGGCCCTGGCCTTCAAGATCGCCACCGACCCCTTCGTCGGCACCCTCACCTTTGCCCGGGTGTATTCCGGCGTGCTCAGTTCCGGCCATGCGGTGCTGAATTCGGTCAAGGGCAAAAAAGAACGCATAGGCCGCATGGTGCAGATGCACGCCAACCAACGCGCCGAAATCAAGGACGTGTGCGCCGGCGATATTGCTGCCTTGATCGGCATGAAGGACGTGACCACGGGCGATACCCTGTGCGACATCAACAACCCCATCATTCTCGAACGCATGGACTTCCCCGACCCGGTGATCTCCGTGGCCGTGGAGCCTAAGACCAAGGCCGACCAAGAAAAAATGGGCATAGCCCTGGGCAAGCTGGCCCAGGAGGACCCGTCGTTCCGCGTGCGCACCGATGAGGAAACCGGCCAGACCATCATCTCCGGCATGGGCGAGTTGCACCTGGACATCATCGTCGACCGCATGCGCCGCGAGTTCAACGTCGAGGCCAATATCGGCAAGCCGCAGGTGGCCTATCGCGAGAAGATCCGCAACACCTGCGAGATCGAAGGCCGCTTCGTTCGCCAATCCGGCGGGCGCGGCCAATACGGCCACTGCTGGATCCGCTTCGCCCCGGGCGACGAAGGCAAGGAAGGCCTGGAATTCATCAACGAGATCGTCGGTGGCGTGGTACCCCGCGAGTACATCCCGGCCATCCAGAAAGGTATCGAAGAACAGATGAAGAATGGCGTGCTCGCCGGCTACCCACTGATCAACTTGAAGGCTGCCGTGTTCGACGGCTCCTACCACGACGTCGACTCCAACGAAATGGCCTACAAGATAGCCGCGTCCATGGCCACCAAGCAGCTCTCGCAAAAAGGCGGGGCAGTGCTGCTAGAGCCGGTGATGAAGGTTGAGGTGGTGACCCCCGAGGAATACCAGGGCGACATCATGGGCGACCTGAGCCGGCGCCGCGGGATGATCCAGGATGGCGACGAGACGCCAGCCGGCAAGGTGATACGCGCCGAAGTGCCGCTGGGCGAAATGTTCGGCTATGCCACTTCCATGCGCTCGATGACCCAGGGCCGCGCCAGCTACACGATGGAGTTCATCCGCTATGCCGAGGCACCGGCCAGCATTGCTGACGGGATCGTGAAGAAGAACCGCGGGGAATAATTTGCATGACCTGTGGGAGCGGGCTTGCCCCGCGAAGAGGCCGGCCCAGGCATTAAAGGCGGCTGGCACCGGCATCGCCGGTGTTCGCGGGGCAAGTCGGACCGCCGCACCGCCGCTCCCACAGTGGATCGCGTCGCGAAACCTTAGTGCAGTTCACCGGCCCGCTTCAGCAGCTTCTTGCAGCGCTCGGAAAGATGCACCACCCGCAGTTGCTTGCCAGCCTTCGCATAGCGCTCGCGCAAGGTCTTGAGGGCCGCAATTGCCGAGTAATCGACAAAGCTCAGGTGCTGGCAATCCAAGGTAACTTTGGCCGGGTCGCCCGCTGCATCGAACTGGTTAAGGAACGGCGTGACCGAGGCAAAGAACAACGTGCCATGTACCTGATAACGCTTGCCGCCGCCCGCTTCCTCATGGCTGTCGGCATACAGCTCCCGCGCATGCTGCCAGGCAAAGTTCACCGCCGCGATGACAATACCAAACAGTACCGCCACGGCCAGGTCGGTGAACACCGTGACGATGGTCACCGCAATGATCGCCAGCACATCGTTCACCGGCACCTTGTGCAACACGCGCAACGAAGCCCAGGCGAAGGTCTGCTGGGCAACCACGAACATCACCCCCACCAGGGCAGCCAGCGGAATACGCTCGATCAGCGGCGACAGGAACAACACGAACAGCAGGATCATCACCCCGGCAACCACGCCCGATAGCCGGCCGCGGCCATTGGAGCTGAGGTTGATCACCGTCTGCCCGATCATCGCGCAGCCGCCCATGCCACCGCACAGGCCCGAAACCATGTTGGCGGCGCCCAGGGCCACGCACTCACGGTCAGGGAAGCCACGGCTTTCGGTGATTTCGTCGGTGAGGTTGAGCGTCAGCAGGGTCTCCAGCAGGCCGACCATGGCCATCAGCACCGCGTAGGGTGCGATGATCTTGAGCGTTTCCAGGTTCCATGGCACATCTGGCAGCGTCACTTGCGGCAGGCCACCGGCGATATGCGCCATGTCGCCGAGGGTGCGGGTCGGCAAACCCAGCAGGTACACCAATAGGCCTACCCCCAGGATGGCCACCAGCGCGGGCGGTACGGCACGGGTCAGCTTGGGCAGTATGTAGACCACCAGCATGGTCAGCGCCACCAGGCAGACCATCAGATACAGCGGCGAACCGCTGAGCCACTGACCGCCCTGCTTGAAGTGCTCCAACTGAGCCAGGGCGATGACGATCGCCAGGCCGTTGACGAAGCCCAGCATCACCGGGTAAGGCACCAGGCGCACCAGCTTGCCCAGGCGCAGCAGGCCAAACAAGATCATCACCACCCCGCCAAGCAGCACCGTGGCCAGCAAGTATTGCACCCCGTGTTGCACCACCAGCGCGATGATCACCACCGCCATCGATCCGGCAGCACCAGAAATCATGCCCGGACGGCCGCCGAACAGTGCAGTCAGGGTACAAATGATGAAAGCGCCATACAGGCCCATCAGCGGGTTGAGGTGCGCCACTAAGGCGAAGGCGATGCACTCAGGCACCAGGGCGAACGAAGTGGTCAGGCCGGCGAGCAGGTCGGCGCGCAGTCGTACGGGTTTCATGAAGTTCCTGTGAGGCGGTCCAGGCGGAGGGGCTGGCAATCGAGGGGCGCGATGTTACGGAATTTGTCTGACAGCGGCCACCGCTCAAAAGTGCAGGATGCCGCCCCTTGATGCATAACCTGCACAACCTGGGCAAATTTGCCATCATGTTGATACCCACTGCGGAGATCATGGACATGCCGCTACGCCCGCTTTTCACTTCCTTGCTGCTGGCTGCCACCCTCAGCGCTCACGCCGCCACCGAAGTCCTCCCCTTGCAGTACCGCAGCAGCGCCGAACTGCTGCCCGCTGCACAATCGTTCATCGGCAAGGACGGCACCGTCAGCGCCTTCGAGAACAAGCTGATCGTCAATGCCAGCCCCGAGCGCATCGACGACCTGCGCAGCCTGCTGCAACAGTTGGACACCGCGCCCAAGCGCCTGCTGATCAGCGTCGACAACAACGACAGCAACTTCCAGGACACCCGCGGCAACGCCCACGTCATCCGCTACGGCACCAGCAACCGCGAAGGCGGCATGCAGCAGGTTCAGGCCAGCGAAGGCCAGGCCGCGCTGATCCAGGTTGGCCAAAGCATCCCGGTCACCAGCACCAGTACCGACGGTTATGGGCGCATTCAAAGCAACACCGAATACCGCAATGTGACCCAAGGGTTCTACGTTACCCCTAGCCTGAGCGGCGAAACAGTTCGTCTACAAATAAGCACCAATAATGATCGCATCAGCCAGGAACGTGCAGATGTAGTGAAAGTTCAAAGCACCGACACGACAGTCACCGGCAAGCTCGGGGAATGGATCACCTTGGCGGGGTTCAACCAGCAGAGCCAGTCCGATCGTGGCGCGTCAAGCCACACTTACAGTACCCAGCGCGGTGAAAACATGACTTTACGTGTAAAAGTTGATCTTCTGGACTGATCCCAGGCAATTCAAGGCCTCGACCAATGGCCTAGAAACTGACTGCCGAGTCGTATTAGACCAAAGATGTAGTAAGTGAAAAAAGTCACTACAAAACATTTGACAGGTACTTTTTCTCAAGGGCATGATGGCCTCGCTCCCGCTAATCAGGGGCCCTGGCAAGGGCCTTCGAGGCGTGCTCCTCCCACCCCTGGAGGCGCCTCGTGTCTATACGGCCCACAAGGCGGTTCGACGGGATTGCGACTGCAACGAAGAAGTTGTCCCGAGGGACGGAAGCGCATCACCGCAGTTCTGGCAATCGCGTAGCACCGCAGCAAGGCAACCACGAGCCGACCTGCAGCGCACACCTTCGCCTGGCCTGCACCCCCTTCCCCTTCGAGCCTTCGCGTTCGCCGCCGCACGCCCCCGAACAGGACAGCCGCCAGGCCTCTGATCTGCACCCGAGCATCAGCACAATTACCCCAAGATCGATGCGACGAGGTTTATTTCCATGGCACTGACACGCGAACAGCAAATTGCAGCCCTCGAGAAAGACTGGGCCGAAAACCCGCGCTGGAAAGGCGTGACCCGTACCTATACCGCCGCTGATGTCGTTCGCCTGCGTGGCTCCCTGCAGCCGGAGCACACCCTGGCCCGTCAGGGCGCAGAAAAACTGTGGAAGCTGGTCACCCAGGGTGCCCACCCGTCCTTCCGCCCAGAAAAAGATTTCGTCAACTGCATGGGCGCCCTGACCGGCGGCCAGGCAGTACAACAGGTCAAAGCCGGCATCCAGGCTATCTACCTGTCCGGCTGGCAAGTTGCCGCCGACAACAACTCGGCCGAGTCCATGTACCCCGACCAGTCGCTGTACCCAGTCGACTCGGTACCGACCGTGGTCAAGCGCATCAACAACTCGTTCCGCCGCGCCGACCAGATCCAGTGGAAAGCCGGCAAGAACCCGGGCGACGAAGGCTACATCGACTACTTCGCGCCAATCGTAGCTGACGCCGAAGCCGGTTTCGGCGGCGTACTGAACGCCTACGAGCTGATGAAGAACATGATCGAAGCGGGCGCCGCCGGCGTGCACTTCGAAGACCAGCTGGCCTCGGTTAAAAAATGCGGCCACATGGGTGGCAAGGTATTGGTACCCACCCAGGAAGCTGTACAGAAGCTGGTTGCCGCGCGCCTGGCAGCTGACGTTTCGGGCGTGCCGACCATCATTCTGGCCCGTACCGACGCCAACGCCGCCGACCTGCTGACCAGCGACTGCGACCCGTACGACCAACCGTTCGTGATCGGCGAGCGCACCCGTGAAGGCTTCTACAAAGTGCGTGCAGGCCTCGACCAGGCAATCTCCCGCGGCCTGGCCTATGCACCGTATGCCGACCTGATCTGGTGCGAAACCGCCAAGCCGGACCTGGACGAAGCCCGCCGCTTCGCCGAAGCGATCAAGAAGGAATACCCGGACCAAATCCTGTCGTACAACTGCTCGCCTTCCTTCAACTGGAAGAAAAACCTGGACGACGCGACCATCGCCAAGTTCCAGCGCGAGCTGTCGGCCATGGGCTACAAGCACCAGTTCATCACCCTGGCTGGCATTCACAACATGTGGCACGGCATGTTCAACCTGGCGCACGACTACGCCCGCAACGACATGACTGCCTACGTGAAGCTGCAGGAACAGGAATTCGCTGATGCCAGCAAAGGCTACACCTTCGTTGCGCACCAGCAGGAAGTAGGCACTGGCTACTTCGATGACATGACCACCGTGATTCAAGGTGGGGCTTCGTCGGTAACTGCGCTGACCGGTTCGACTGAGGAAGAGCAGTTCCACTGATAACAGCGGGCTGTTGAAGGAAGGCCCAGGGTTCGTGAGGACCCTGGGCTTTTTTTTTGAAGTGATCGTCACGAAAAATTCAGCGCGTATGAGATCGAGCGCCGCCCGCGCGGCGCTTCGCAGCACAAGGCTGCTCCTACATCTGTTTCGGGCCAATCAATCCTGTGGAATGGGCGCGCGCGCCCCTTTGCGCATGGCACGATATTGTGTCGGGCAAACAAGGCGGTCGCGCGCAAATGCCACATGCCCACTGGCCCGAAACAAATGTAGGAGCAGCCTTGTGCTGCGAAGCGCCGCGCGGGCGGCGCTCGATTTGCGCATCACCAATAATCTCAAGACCTGCGCTTGGCAACCTCACTCACTTTCCGCTGGAGGCAAAGCAGGCCCCAGTATCCGGACTATGCTTGTGGCAACCCAACAGCAACCCACCCTCCACAACCTGAGCGACATCCACCGCTTCATCGGCCCGCCACGGCTTAACCGATAAAGTATTGACCCAGAGCGGTGCGCGAGGCGCTGGAAACTGTTAGAACGAGCCTTTTTCGCATTTGCAAGTAGCCAACCCGCCCGTGCAACTTTACAAGGCTCACAAGAGGAGGATTTCACCGCACCAAGCTCAATGCGATTAATTATCATTACATAATTAGGAATTCGTTACGTCTCGCAAGAAACATAATTAACAAAAACGCGCGCAATGCCCGAAATTCAAGGCTTTCAGCCAGTTACGAAAGATTTTTGTTCTTAATCCTACGAATAAATTGCCACAGAAATTTTACTTGCACCGGGTTTACCCATAAAATCAGCGCGATTGATTCAGCTGCGACATTTGGTCACTGCATGTGCGACACCAGGTCGCCGCTCTACTTATTTCAGACTGCAGAGCTGGGTCTCTGTATAAGGATCTCTAGCATGTCCGATTCGGCAGGACTCATCGCCCACAACTGGGGCTTTGCCATCTTCCTTTTGGGTGTCGTCGGCCTGTGTGCCTTCATGCTCGGTCTGTCCAGCCTGCTCGGTAGCAAGGCCTGGGGCCGCGCCAAGAACGAACCCTTCGAATCCGGCATGCTGCCCGTCGGCAGCGCCCGCCTGCGCCTGTCCGCCAAATTCTATCTGGTCGCGATGCTGTTCGTGATCTTCGATATCGAAGCCCTCTTCCTCTTTGCATGGTCTGTGTCCGTCCGCGAAAGCGGCTGGACCGGGTTCGTCGAAGCGCTCGTTTTCATAGCAATTCTGTTGGCAGGTCTTGTCTACCTTTGGCGCGTCGGTGCTCTTGATTGGGCTCCCGAAGGTCGCCGCAAGCGGCAAGCGAAGCTGAAACAATGAGGCTTTGGCAATGCAATACAATCTCACCAGAATCGATCCGGATGCGCCCAACGAGCAGTACCCGGTAGGTGAACGGGAAACCGTCACCGACCAACTGCTCGAGGACCAGGTCCACAAGAACATCTACATGGGGAAACTCGAAGATGTGCTGCGTGGCGCGGTCAACTGGGGTCGCAAGAACTCCCTCTGGCCGTATAACTTCGGCCTGTCCTGCTGCTACGTGGAAATGACCACGGCCTTCACGGCGCCCCACGACATCGCCCGCTTCGGCGCCGAAGTCATCCGGGCCTCGCCGCGTCAGGCCGACTTCATGGTCATCGCCGGTACCTGCTTCATCAAGATGGCGCCGATCATTCAGCGCCTGTACGAGCAGATGCTCGAGCCGAAGTGGGTCATCTCCATGGGTTCGTGCGCCAACTCCGGTGGCATGTACGACATTTACTCGGTCGTTCAGGGGGTCGACAAGTTCCTCCCCGTGGATGTTTACGTGCCTGGCTGCCCGCCTCGCCCTGAAGCGTTCCTGCAAGGCTTGATGCTGCTGCAGGAGTCGATTGGCCAGGAGCGACGCCCGCTTTCCTGGGTTGTTGGTGATCAAGGCATTTACCGTGCCGAGATGCCTGCCCAGAAAGACCTGCGTCGTGAACAGCGTATCGCGGTAACCAACCTGCGCAGCCCCGACGAAGTCTGATCCAGCGACCTGCCGCCCGCTCCCCAAGGAGCCGGCGGCCTGGCTTCATTCTCTACGTTGACTCAAAGCGACCGAGACCATGACAGCGGACACCGCTATTTATATTCCGCCTTACAAGGCTGACGACCAGGATGTGGTCGTCGAATTGCACAACCGTTTTGGTGCCGACGCATTCGTCGCCCAGGAAACCCGCACCGGCATGCCGGTGCTGTGGGTAAAACGTGCACAGCTCAAAGAAGTACTCAGCTTCCTGCGCAACGTCGCCAAGCCGTACAGCATGCTGTACGACCTGCATGGCGTCGACGAGCGCCTGCGCACCCAGCGCCGCGGCCTGCCCGCCGCCGATTTCAGCGTGTTCTACCACCTGCTGTCGGTCGAGCGTAACAGCGACGTGATGATCAAGGTGTCGCTCAGCGAAGGCGACCTGAACCTGCCGACCGTGACTGGCATCTGGCCAAACGCCAACTGGTACGAGCGCGAAGTCTGGGACATGTTCGGCATCGACTTTGCCGGCCACCCGCACCTGAGCCGCATCATGATGCCGCCCACCTGGGAAGGCCACCCGCTGCGCAAGGACTACCCTGCCCGCGCCACCGAGTTCGACCCCTACAGCCTGACCCTGGCCAAGCAGCAGCTTGAAGAGGAATCGGCACGTTTCAACCCGGAAGCCTGGGGTATGAAGCGCCAGGGCGCCAACGAGGACTACATGTTCCTCAACCTCGGCCCCAACCACCCCTCTGCCCACGGTGCCTTCCGTATCGTCCTGCAGCTGGACGGTGAAGAGATCGTCGACTGCGTCCCGGACATCGGCTACCACCACCGTGGCGCCGAGAAGATGGCCGAGCGCCAGTCCTGGCACAGCTTCATCCCCTACACCGACCGTATCGACTACCTCGGCGGGGTGATGAACAACCTGCCGTACGTACTGGCGGTAGAGAAGCTGGCCGGCATCAAGGTGCCGCAGAAGGTCGACGTGATTCGCATCATGCTCGCCGAGTTCTTCCGCATCACCAGCCACCTGCTGTTCCTGGGTACCTACATCCAGGACGTCGGCGCCATGACCCCGGTGTTCTTCACCTTCACCGACCGCCAGCGCGCCTACACCGTGATCGAAGCGATCACCGGTTTCCGCCTGCACCCGGCCTGGTACCGCATCGGTGGCGTCGCCCACGACCTGCCGCGCGGCTGGGACAAGCTGGTCAAGGACTTCGTCGACTGGCTGCCTAAGCGCCTCGACGAATACACCAAGGCCGCCCTGCAGAACAGCATCCTCAAGGGCCGTACCGTCGGCGTCGCCGCGTACAACACCAAGGAAGCGCTGGAATGGGGCACCACCGGTGCCGGCCTGCGTTCCACTGGTTGCGATTTCGACCTGCGTAAAGCGCGCCCGTATTCTGGCTACGAAAACTTCGAGTTCGAAGTACCGCTGGCCCACAACGGCGATGCCTACGATCGCTGCATGGTCCGTGTCGAGGAGATGCGTCAGAGTATCCGCATCATCGACCAGTGCCTGCGCAACATGCCGGAAGGCCCGTACAAGGCGGATCACCCGCTGACCACGCCGCCGCCGAAAGAGCGCACCCTGCAGCACATCGAAACCTTGATCACGCACTTCCTGCAAGTCTCGTGGGGCCCGGTCATGCCGGCCAACGAGTCGTTCCAGATGATCGAAGCGACCAAGGGCATCAACAGTTACTACCTGACGAGCGATGGCGGCACCATGAGCTACCGCACCCGGATCCGTACCCCGAGCTACCCGCACCTGCAGCAGATCCCTTCGGTGATCAAAGGCAGCATGGTCGCCGACCTCATTGCGTACCTGGGCAGTATCGACTTCGTTATGGCTGACGTGGACCGCTAAGCATGAACAGCACGCTTATCCAGACAGACCGTTTCGCCCTGAGCGAAACCGAGCGCTCGGCCATCGAGCACGAGATGCATCACTACGAGGACCCGCGCGCGGCGTCCATCGAAGCTTTGAAGATTGTCCAAAAGGAACGTGGCTGGGTGCCGGATGGCGCCATTCACGCCATCGGCGAAGTGCTGGGCATCCCGGCCAGTGACGTCGAGGGCGTGGCTACGTTCTACAGCCAGATCTTCCGTCAGCCGGTCGGCCGCCACATCATCCGTGTGTGCGACAGCATGGTCTGCTACATCGGTGGCCACGAGTCGGTGGTCAGCCAGATCCAAAGCGAGCTGGGCATCGGCCTCGGCCAGACCACCGCCGACGGGCGCTTCACCCTGCTGCCGGTCTGCTGCCTGGGCAACTGCGACAAGGCCCCGGCCCTGATGATCGACGATGACACCTTTGGCGACGTGCAGCCTGCTGGCGTTTCCAAACTGCTGGAGGGTTACGTATGACCATTACTTCCTTCGGCCCGGCCAACCGCATCGCGCGTTCGGCCGAAACCCACCCACTGACCTGGCGTCTGCGTGACGACGGCGAGCCGGTCTGGCTTGCCGAGTACCAGGCCAAGAACGGCTACGCTGCTGCCCGCAAGGCACTGAGCGAGATGTCGCAAGACGACATCGTGCAGAACGTCAAAGACTCCGGCCTCAAGGGCCGCGGCGGCGCAGGCTTCCCCACGGGGGTGAAGTGGGGCCTGATGCCTAAAGACGAATCCATGAACATCCGCTACCTGCTGTGCAACGCGGACGAAATGGAGCCGAACACCTGGAAGGACCGCATGCTGATGGAGCAACAGCCCCATCTGCTGGTCGAGGGCATGCTGATCAGCGCCCGCGCCCTGAAGGCCTACCGCGGCTACATCTTCCTGCGTGGCGAGTACACCACCGCAGCGAAAAACCTCAACCGCGCCATCGACGAAGCCAAGGCCGCTGGCCTCCTGGGCAAGAACATCCTGGGCTCGGGCTTTGACTTCGAGCTGTTCGTGCACACCGGTGCCGGCCGCTACATCTGCGGTGAAGAAACCGCACTGATCAACTCGCTGGAAGGCCGTCGCGCCAACCCACGTTCCAAGCCGCCCTTCCCTGCCGCCGTTGGCGTATGGGGCAAGCCGACCTGCGTGAACAACGTCGAGACCCTGTGCAACGTGCCGGCCATCGTCGCCAACGGCAACGACTGGTACAAGTCGCTGGCCCGCGAAGGCAGCGAAGACCACGGCACCAAGCTGATGGGCTTCTCCGGCAAGGTGAAAAACCCTGGCCTGTGGGAACTGCCATTCGGCGTCACCGCCCGTGAGCTGTTCGAAGACTACGCCGGCGGCATGCGTGACGGCTTCAAGCTCAAGTGCTGGCAGCCAGGCGGCGCCGGCACCGGCTTCCTGCTGCCCGAGCACCTCGACGCACAGATGTACGCCGGCGGCATTGCCAAAGTGGGCACCCGGATGGGTACTGGCCTGGCCATGGCGGTCGACGACAGCATCAACATGGTCTCGCTGCTGCGCAACATGGAAGAGTTCTTTGCCCGCGAGTCGTGCGGCTGGTGCACCCCATGCCGTGACGGCCTGCCGTGGAGCGTGAAAATGCTGCGCTCGCTGGAGCAAGGCCAAGGCCGCGCCGAAGACATCGAGACCCTGCTGGGTCTGGTCAACTTCCTCGGCCCAGGCCGTACCTTCTGTGCTCACGCACCGGGTGCCGTCGAGCCGTTGGGCAGTGCCATCAAATACTTCCGCTCCGAATTCGAGGCCGGTGTCGCCCCAGCCAGTGCTGCCGATGCCCTGCGCCCGAACCTGGCCAAGCCAGTACCGAGCGGGCCGATCGTGGTCGGCGCATAACAAGATGAGCTGCGGGTGGTCCGTGCCACCCGCCAGCCTGCAGGCCGGCCCGAACGATTCGCGGCGGGCCGCAGGCGTACAGATTTCCATTAGCCACGCCCGCTCACGCGGGCCAACGAAGAACTTTGAACAATGGCCACTATCCACGTAGACGGCAAAGCGCTCGAAGTCAACGGTGCAGACAACCTGTTACAGGCGTGTCTGTCGCTCGGCCTCGACATCCCTTATTTCTGCTGGCACCCCGCGCTTGGTAGCGTTGGCGCCTGCCGGCAGTGCGCGGTCAAGCAGTACACCGACGAAAACGACACCCGTGGTCGTATCGTCATGTCCTGCATGACCCCTGCCTCCGACGGCACCTGGATCTCCATCGAAGATGAAGAGTCCAAGGCGTTTCGCGCCAGCGTCGTCGAATGGCTGATGACCAACCACCCGCACGACTGCCCAGTGTGCGAGGAAGGCGGTCACTGCCACCTGCAGGACATGACGGTAATGACCGGCCACAACGAGCGCCGCTACCGTTTCACCAAGCGTACCCACCAGAACCAGGACCTCGGCCCGTTCATCGCACACGAGATGAACCGCTGCATCGCCTGCTACCGCTGCGTGCGCTACTACAAGGACTACGCAGGCGGTACCGACCTGGGTGTCTATGGCGCCCACGACAACGTGTACTTCGGCCGCGTTGAAGACGGCGTGCTGGAAAGCGAGTTCTCCGGCAACCTGACCGAGGTCTGCCCGACCGGCGTGTTCACCGACAAGACCCACTCCGAGCGCTACAACCGTAAGTGGGACATGCAGTTCGCACCGAGCATCTGCCACGGCTGCTCCAGTGGCTGCAACATCAGCCCCGGCGAGCGCTACGGTGAACTGCGTCGCATCGAAAACCGCTTCAACGGCTCGGTCAACCAGTACTTCCTGTGCGACCGCGGCCGCTTCGGTTATGGCTACGTCAACCGCACCGACCGCCCACGCCAGCCACGCCTGGCCGATGGCACCAAGCTGAGCCTGGACGCCGCACTGGACAAAGCCGCCGACCTGCTGCGCGGCCGCACCATCGTCGGTATCGGCTCGCCGCGCGCCAGCCTCGAAAGCAACTACGGCCTGCGTGAGCTGGTCGGCGCCGACTACTTCTATTCGGGCATGGAAGCGGGCGAACTGGCCCGCGTGCGCCTGGCCCTGAACGTGCTGAACAACAGCCCGCTGCCGGTGCCGACCCTGCGCGATATCGAAGACCACGACGCTGTGTTCGTGCTTGGCGAAGACCTGACCCAGACCGCCGCCCGCGTTGCCCTGTCCGTACGCCAGGCCACCAAAGGCAAGGCCGAAGCCATGGCCGAGGCGATGAAAGTGCAGCCTTGGCTGGACGCCGCGGTGAAAAACATCGGCCAGCACGCGCTGTACCCGCTGTTCATCGCCAGCCTGGCTGAAACCAAGCTGGATGACGTCGCTGAAGAATGCGTACACGCAGCCCCGGCTGACCTGGCGCGCATCGGCTTCGCCGTGGCCCACGCCATCGACCCGAGCGCCCCGGCCGTTGGAGGCCTGGACGAAGAAGCCAAGGCCCTGGCCCAGCGCATCGCCGATGCACTGGTTGCGGCCAAGCGCCCATTGGTGGTTGCCGGTACCTCGCTGGCCGACCCGGCGCTGATCGAAGCCGCCGCCAACATCGCCAAGGCCCTGAAGCTGCGCGAGAAAAACGGTTCGCTGAGCCTGGTCGTGCCTGAAGCCAACAGCTTCGGCCTGGCGATGCTGGGCGGTGAATCCGTCGATGCCGCGCTGGACGCGGTCATCAGCGGCAAAGCCGACGCCATTGTGGTCCTGGAAAACGACCTGTACACCCGCGTCTCGGCTGCCAAGGTCGATGCCGCCCTGGCTGCAGCCAAAGTCGTGATCGTTGCCGACCACTCCAACACCGCCACCCTGGAACGCGCTCACCTGGTACTGCCGGCAGCCTCGTTCGCCGAAGGCGACGGCACCCTGGTCAGCCAGGAAGGCCGCGCCCAGCGCTTCTTCCAGGTGTTCGACCCGCAATACCTGGACAGCAGCATCCTGGTCCACGAAGGCTGGCGCTGGATGCACGCCCTGCGTGCGACCCTGCTGAACAAGCCGGTCGACTGGACCCAACTGGACCACGTCACCAGCGCCTGCGCCGAAGCCGCCCCACAACTGGCTGGCATCGTCAACGCAGCGCCTTCCGCCGCGTTCCGCATCAAGGGCATGAAACTGGCCCGTGAGCCGCTGCGCTATTCCGGCCGTACCGCCATGCGCGCCAACATCAGCGTGCACGAGCCGCGTACCCCGCAAGACAAGGACACCGCGTTCGCCTTCTCGATGGAAGGTTACTCGGGCTCCGTCGAACCGCGCCAACAAGTGCCGTTCGCCTGGTCGCCGGGCTGGAACTCGCCGCAAGCCTGGAACAAGTTCCAGGACGAGGTCGGTGGCCATCTGCGTGCCGGTGACCCGGGCGTGCGCCTGATCGAATCGCAAGGCGACCGCCTGAACTGGTTCAACGCCATTCCGGGCGCGTTCAACCCGGCCCGTGGCACCTGGACCGCCGTGCCGTTCTTCCACCTGTTCGGCAGCGAAGAAAGCTCCTCGCGCGCCGCCCCGGTGCAAGAGCGCATTCAGCCTGCCTACGTGGCCCTGGCCAAGTCCGAAGCCGACCGCCTGGGTGTCAACGAAGGCGCACTGTTGAGCCTGAACGTAGCCGGTGTGGCACTGCGCCTGCCGCTGCGTATCAATGAAGAGCTGGGCGCTGGCCTGGTCGCGCTGCCGAAAGGCCTGGCCGGTATTCCGCCTGCCATCTTCGGTGCATCCGTCGAAGGCCTGCAGGAGGCAGCACAATGAGCTGGTTCACCCCCGAAGTGATCGATGTGATCATCCAGGTCGTCAAGGCTATCGTGGTGCTGCTGGCCGTAGTCGTCTGCGGTGCGCTGCTCAGCTTCGTCGAGCGCCGCCTGCTGGGCTGGTGGCAGGACCGCTACGGTCCTAACCGTGTCGGCCCGTTCGGCATGTTCCAGATCGCCGCCGACATGCTGAAGATGTTCTTCAAGGAAGACTGGAACCCGCCCTTCGTTGACAAGATGATCTTCACCCTGGCGCCGGTCGTGGCCATGAGCGCCCTGCTGATCGGCTTCTCGATCATCCCGATCACACCGGGCTGGGGCGTCGCCGACCTGAACATCGGCTTGCTGTTCTTCTTCGCCATGGCCGGCCTGTCGGTGTACGCCGTGCTGTTCGCCGGTTGGTCGTCGAACAACAAGTACGCGCTGCTGGGCAGCTTGCGGGCATCGGCACAGACCGTCTCGTACGAGGTGTTCCTGGGCCTGGCGCTGATGGGCGTGGTGGTGCAGGTGGGTTCGTTCAACATGCGCGACATCGTTGAATACCAGGCCCAGAACCTGTGGTTCATCATTCCGCAGTTCTTCGGCTTCTGCACCTTCTTCATCGCTGGCGTCGCTGTGACTCACCGTCACCCGTTCGACCAGCCGGAAGCGGAACAGGAACTGGCCGACGGCTACCACATCGAGTATGCCGGCATGAAATGGGGCATGTTCTTCGTCGGTGAGTACATCGGCATCATCCTCATCTCGGCGCTGCTGGTGACCCTGTTCTTCGGCGGCTGGCACGGTCCGTTCGACCTGCTGCCTCAGGTGCCGTTCCTGTGGTTCGCGCTGAAAACCGCGTTCTTCATCATGCTGTTCATCCTGCTGCGCGCCTCGATCCCGCGCCCACGCTATGACCAGGTGATGGACTTCAGCTGGAAGTTCTGCCTGCCGCTGACCCTGATCAATTTGCTGGTGACCGCTGCGATCGTGCTTTACAACACGCCAGCCGTCGCGGCCCAGTGAGGATTTGACCCATGTTCAAGTATATCGGCGACATCGTTAAGGGCACCGGCACTCAGCTGCGCAGCCTGGCCATGGTGTTCTCCCACGGGTTCCGCAAGCGCGACACCCTGCAGTACCCCGAAGAAGCGGTGTACCTGCCGCCGCGCTACCGCGGCCGCATCGTCCTCACCCGTGACCCCGACGGCGAGGAGCGCTGCGTAGCGTGCAACCTCTGCGCGGTGGCCTGCCCGGTCGGCTGCATTTCGCTGCAGAAGGCCGAGACCGAGGACGGTCGTTGGTACCCCGAGTTCTTCCGCATCAACTTCTCGCGCTGCATCTTCTGCGGCCTGTGCGAAGAGGCGTGCCCGACCACCGCGATCCAGCTGACTCCGGATTTCGAAATGGCCGAGTTCAAGCGTCAGGACCTGGTGTACGAGAAAGAAGATCTGCTGATCTCCGGCCCCGGCAAGAACCCTGACTACAACTTCTACCGTGTTGCGGGTATGGCGATCGCTGGCAAGCCGAAAGGCTCTGCACAGAACGAAGCCGAGCCGATCAACGTGAAGAGCTTGCTCCCATAAGGACAGAAAGATGGAATTCGCTTTCTACTTCGCATCCGGGATCGCCGTGGTCTCCACCCTTCGGGTGGTGACCGGCACCAACCCCGTGCACGCCCTGCTCTACCTGATCATTTCGCTGATTTCCGTGGCAATGATCTTCTTCGCCCTGGGTGCGCCGTTCGCCGGCGCCCTGGAAGTGATCGCCTACGCCGGCGCCATCATGGTGCTGTTCGTCTTCGTGGTAATGATGCTCAACCTGGGGCCGGCGTCGGTCGCCCAGGAGCGCGGCTGGCTCAAGCCTGGCATATGGGCCGGGCCGGTGATCCTCGCCGCCCTGCTGCTGCTCGAGCTGCTGTACGTGCTGTTCGTCACCCCAAGCGGCGCAGCCATCAGCGGTACCACCGTGGACGCCAAGGCCGTGGGCATCAGCCTGTTCGGCCCGTACCTGCTGGTGGTCGAACTGGCCTCGATGCTGCTGCTCGCCGCAGCCGTCACCGCCTTCCACCTGGGCCGCAACGAGGCGAAGGAGTAAATCATGGGTGCTATCCCTCTCGAGCATGGTCTGGCGGTCGCCGGCATCCTGTTCTGCTTAGGTCTGGTTGGCCTGATGGTCCGCCGCAACATCCTCTTCGTGCTCATGAGCCTGGAAGTCATGATGAACGCCTCTGCCCTGGCGTTCATCGTCGCCGGTGCCCGTTGGGTCCAACCCGACGGCCAGGTGATGTTCATTCTGGTGATCAGCCTGGCAGCCGCCGAGGCCAGTATTGGCCTGGCTATCCTGCTGCAGCTGTATCGCCGCTTCCACACTCTCGACATCGATGCTGCCAGTGAGATGCGCGGATGAACCTTATCTTCCTGACTTTCGTCTTCCCCCTGATCGGCTTCTTGCTGCTGTCGTTCTCGCGCGGGCGGTTCTCGGAGAACCTGTCCGCCCTGATCGGCGTCGGCTCGGTGGGCCTCTCGGCCGCGACAGCCGCCTACGTGATCTGGCAGTTCAACGTCGCCCCGCCTGAAGGCGGTGCGTACAGCCAGCTGCTGTGGCAGTGGATGTCGGTGGACGGCTTTGCGCCGAACTTCACCCTGTACGTGGACGGCCTGTCGGTCACCATGCTCGGCGTGGTCACCGGCGTAGGCTTCCTGATCCACCTGTTCGCGTCCTGGTACATGCGTGGCGAAGCCGGTTACTCGCGCTTCTTCTCGTACACCAACCTGTTCATCGCCAGCATGCTGTTCCTGGTGCTGGGCGATAACCTGCTGTTCATCTACTTCGGCTGGGAAGGCGTGGGCCTGTGCTCGTACCTGTTGATCGGTTTCTACTACAGCAACCGCAACAACGGTAATGCAGCACTCAAGGCCTTCATCGTCACCCGTATCGGCGACGTGTTCATGGCCATCGGCCTGTTCATCCTGTTCGCCCAGCTGGGTACCCTGAACGTGCAGGAACTGCTGGTGCTGGCACCGCAGAAGTTCCAGGCGGGTGACACCTGGATGGTCCTGGCTACCCTGATGCTGCTGGGTGGCGCGGTCGGTAAATCGGCACAGCTGCCGCTGCAGACCTGGCTGGCCGACGCAATGGCGGGCCCGACCCCAGTTTCGGCACTGATCCACGCCGCAACCATGGTGACCGCGGGCGTATACCTGATCGCCCGTACCAACGGCCTGTTCCTGCTGGCGCCGGACGTCCTGCACCTGGTCGGCGTAGTCGGCGGTGTGACCCTGGTACTGGCCGGTTTCGCCGCGCTGGTTCAGACCGACATCAAGCGTATCCTCGCCTACTCGACCATGAGCCAGATCGGCTACATGTTCCTGGCCCTGGGCGTTGGCGCCTGGGACGCGGCGATCTTCCACCTGATGACCCACGCCTTCTTCAAGGCCCTGCTGTTCCTTGCCTCCGGTGCGGTGATCGTTGCCTGCCACCACGAGCAGAACATCTTCAAGATGGGCGGCCTGTGGAAGAAACTGCCGCTGGCCTACGCCAGCTTCGTGGTCGGTGGTGCTGCCCTGGCTGCCCTGCCAATCGTCACCGTGGGCTTCTATTCCAAGGACGAAATCCTCTGGGAAGCCTTCGCCAGCGGCAACACCGGTTTGCTGTACGCCGGCCTGGTCGGTGCGTTCATGACCTCGCTGTACACCTTCCGCCTGATCTTCATCGCCTTCCACGGCGAAGCCAAGACCGAAGCCCATGCGGGCCACGGCATCAGCCACTGGCTGCCGCTGGGCGTGCTGATCGTGCTGTCGACCTTCGTCGGCGCCTGGATCACCCCGCCACTGGCCGGTGTACTGCCTGAAAGCGCCGGCCATGCCGGTGGCGACGCCAAGCACTCGCTGGAGATCGCCTCGGGTGCCATCGCCATCGCCGGTATCCTGCTGTCGGCCCTGCTGTTCCTGGGCAAGCGTCGTTTCGTCAGCGCCGTCGCCAACAGCAGCATCGGCCGCGTCCTGTCGGCCTGGTGGTTCGCTGCCTGGGGCTTCGACTGGATCTACGACAAGCTCTTCGTCAAACCTTACCTGCTGATCAGCCACATCCTGCGCAAGGACCCGGTTGACCGCAGCATCGGCCTGATCCCTCGGATGGCCCGTGGCGGCCACGTCGCCATGAGCAAGACCGAGACCGGCCAGCTGCGTTGGTACACCGCCTCGATCGCCGTCGGCGCCGTGCTGGTACTCGGCGCTGTGGTAGTGGCCGCGGTATGACTATGAATCTTGCGACTTTGCCAAAGGAAACCAACCCGTCATGATTTTGCCTTGGCTGATCCTGATCCCCTTCATCGGCGGCTTCCTGTGCTGGCTGGGTGAGCGCTTCGGCGCCACCCTGCCGCGCTGGATCGCGCTGCTGACCATGTCCCTGCTGCTCGGCATCGGCCTGTACCTGTGGGGCACCGGCGACTACACCCTGGCCCCTGCTCCGGGCGCCGAACCTGCCTGGGCACTCGAATACAAAGTCGAGTGGATCAAGCGCTTCGGCATCAGCATCCACCTGGCCCTCGACGGCCTGTCGCTGCTGATGATCCTGCTGACCGGCCTGCTCGGTGTGCTGTCGGTACTGTGCTCCTGGAAAGAGATCCAGCGCCACGTCGGCTTCTTCCACCTCAACCTGATGTGGATTCTGGGCGGTGTGGTCGGTGTGTTCCTGGCCCTGGACCTGTTCTTGTTCTTCTTCTTCTGGGAAATGATGCTGGTGCCGATGTATTTCCTCATCGCGCTCTGGGGTCACAGCTCTGCAGACGGCAAGAAGACCCGGATCTACGCTGCAACCAAGTTCTTCATCTTCACCCAGGCCAGCGGCCTGATCATGTTGGTGGCGATCCTTGGCCTGGTGCTGGTCAACTACAACACCACCGGCGTACTCACCTTCAACTACAGCGACCTGCTCAAGGCCGAACTGCCGGCCGGTGTCGAGTACGTGCTGATGCTGGGCTTCTTCATCGCCTTCGCGGTCAAGCTGCCGGTGGTGCCGTTCCACTCCTGGCTGCCTGATGCGCACGCCCAGGCGCCGACTGCAGGCTCTGTGGACCTGGCGGGTATCTTGCTGAAGACAGCGGCCTACGGCCTGCTGCGCTTCGCCCTGCCGCTGTTCCCGAACGCCTCGGCCGAGTTTGCACCGATCGCCATGACCCTGGGCCTGATCGGTATCTTCTACGGTGCCTTCCTGGCCTTCGCGCAAACCGACATCAAGCGCCTGATCGCCTTCTCCAGCGTTTCGCACATGGGCTTCGTACTGATCGGTATCTACTCCGGCAGCCAGCAAGCCCTGCAAGGCGCGGTGATCCAGATGCTGGCACACGGCCTGTCGGCTGCTGCGCTGTTCATCCTGTCCGGCCAGCTGTACGAGCGCCTGCACACCCGTGACATGCGTCAAATGGGTGGCCTGTGGCACCGCATCGCCTACCTGCCTGCGATCAGCCTGTTCTTCGCCGCCGCATCGCTGGGCCTGCCAGGCACCGGCAACTTCGTCGGCGAGTTCCTGATCCTGATCGGCAGCTTCGCCAGCGTGCCGTGGATCACCGTGATCGCCACCACCGGCCTGGTCTTCGGCTCGGTCTACTCGCTGATCATGATCCACCGCGCCTACTTCGGCCCAAGCAAAAGCGACACCGTGCTGGCCGGCATGGACGGCCGCGAGCTGATCATGGTGCTGGGCCTGGCAGTGCTGCTGATCGTGCTTGGTGTGTACCCGCAGCCGTTCCTCGACACTTCTGCCGCCACCATGAGCGGTGTGCAGCAGTGGCTTGGTTCCGCTTTCACTCAACTCGCTTCGGCCCGGTAAGAGCGCTATGGAATTCACCACTCAACACTTCATCGCATTGGCGCCGATGCTGATCACCACCATCACCACGGTGGTGGTGATGCTGGCGATCGCCTGGAAGCGCAACCACTCGCAGACCTTCCTGCTGTCCACCGTGGGCCTGAACCTGGCCTTGCTGTCGATCTTGCCAGCACTGAAGGTCGCGCCCCTGGCGGTCACTTCGCTGATCACCATCGACAAGTTCGCCTGCTTGTACATGGCGATCATCCTGGTGGCCACGCTGGCCTGTGTCACGCTGGCCCACGCCTACCTTGGCGAAGGCGCCAAAGGCTTCCCGGGCAACCGTGAAGAACTCTACCTGCTGCTGCTGATGTCGGCACTGGGTGGCCTGGTGCTGGTCAGTGCCAACCACCTGGCCGGCCTGTTCATCGGCCTGGAGCTGCTGTCGGTGCCGGTCTATGGCCTGGTGGCGTATGCCTTCTTCAACAAGCGTTCGCTGGAAGCCGGCATCAAGTACATGGTGCTGTCGGCTGCAGGTTCTGCCTTCCTGCTGTTCGGCATGGCACTGCTGTACGCTGATGCCGGTAGCCTGAGCTTCGACCAGATCGGTAAAGCCCTGGCAGCCACCAACATGCCAAGCCTGGTCGCACAACTGGGCCTGGGCATGATGCTGGTCGGCCTGGCCTTCAAGCTGTCGCTGGTGCCGTTCCACCTGTGGACCCCGGACGTGTACGAAGGTGCTCCGGCGCCGGTCGCTGCGTTCCTGGCCACCGCCAGCAAGGTTGCGGTATTCGCCGTGGTCGTGCGCCTGTTCATGCTCTCCCCTGCTGCCAGTAGCGGCGTGCTGAGCACCGTTCTGGCGGTCATCGCGGTGGCTTCGATCCTGGTCGGTAACCTGTTGGCACTGACCCAGAGCAACCTCAAGCGTCTGCTGGGTTACTCGTCGATCGCCCACTTCGGTTACCTGGTCATCGCCCTGGTCGCCAGCAAGGGCCTGGCCCTGGAAGCCATGGGCGTGTACCTGGTCACCTACGTGATCACCAGCCTGGGTGCCTTCGGCGTCATCACGTTGATGTCCTCGCCGTACGGCGGCCGTGATGCGGACGCCCTGTACGAGTACCGTGGCCTGTTCTGGCGCCGTCCGTACCTGACTGCCGTGCTGACCGTGATGATGCTGTCGCTGGCCGGCATCCCGCTGACTGCAGGCTTCATCGGCAAGTTCTACATCATCGCCACCGGCGTCGAGTCGCACCTGTGGTGGCTGGTCGGCGCCTTGGTGATCGGTAGCGCCATCGGTGTTTACTACTACCTGCGCGTCATGGTCACCCTGTACCTGGTCGAGCCAAACCTGCGTCGTCACGATGCCCCGCTGAAGTGGGAACAGCGCACCGGCGGCGTCATGCTGCTGGCCATCGCTATCCTGGCCTTCGTGCTCGGTGTCTACCCGCAACCGCTGCTGGAAATGGTTCAGCAGGCCGGCCTGCAACTGATCGGCTGATCAGCCCTGCAATACAAAACACCCCGCTCATGCGGGGTGTTTTTTTTTCTGCGCCAATGGGCTGCCTACTCGACCGCTTCAGGCAATGCGGCCCTGCGCAGGTCGCCATTGGCCGATGGCAAGTGGACTTCAGGGTTGGGCATCCCGCTGGGAGAAAGTTCATGGGTCATTTCAAACTCGGCTCGCACTGACCAGCCACAGGCCTCGGTGGTGCATTGCAGGTAGGCGACCCGAAGAAATATATGGCGCCCCTCACTGGTACGTATGCGCATACGGCTGTTGCAATGCGGGCAGACCAGCTTATACGTACTCACGGCAGGCACCTGCAGGCATTAAACACGCCGCCGATCTGTGAGAATGATCGTTTAGTTTTGTCAGTATTTACTGCGGAAGTGAATGTATTCTTCAGTTTGATGCTTCTCATTGCAGAAATGCTCCTTAAAACGCAGGGCTGTATTCATAACGAGTAGTTTAAGCCCATGGAATATCATTAAACCAGACATGGATAATTGTTATGAGTACTCACTTGCTATCGCCTGTACTTGCGCGCCTGAAGCTTTTGATGGGCTGCGAGACGGATGCTGAGCTATCCAGAGCGCTGGCCATCAGCCCACAGACGTTGAGCAGCTGGAAGGTTCGCGACAGCATTCCATACTCAATATGCATAGAAATCGCCAGGCAGCATGCGTGCTCCCTCGACTGGCTGCTGCTGGGTGAACCCGTACAAAATCGCAACGCTGACAAGGATGACTGGGAGTGGGACATGCTCGAGCGGCTACGCACGCTTTCTGCAGACGACCGCCAGGCGGTGCTCCTGCTCATCCAGGACAAACAACGTATCCAACAACTGGAACAGCAACTGAGCGCGCTTGCCAAACACCTGCCTGACACCATCAGCAATTAACCTCTGCGGCGCCAACGCTGGATGATTTCCTTCGGGTCCAGCGCATCCAGCGAAGCCATGACCTTTAGGCTGATCGGGATTACCACCACTGCTGCCACGAAGGCGGCCATGCCACGGGTAAGCATGGGCGCCAGGGACATCACCAACGGCTCGAACAGGTGGCCCACACCTACGGTCACGAACACCAGCAGCCCTTTCTTGCAGATCGTCAGGCGCGTGGATGTATTGGTGATCAAGCGGTCTCGAGCGGCGCTGACCAACAGGGCCCCCAGCAACGCGCTGAACAGGACCGTGCCATCCATGCCCACGAGCTCCAGAGCGGCCACGAACAGGCCCTCGAACAATGTGCATTCACGCATAAGCACCTCCCCTGCGCGACGCCTTCCGGTGGGGAGCTGCGCGCAGATCTCGCAAGATCGAGGCCTCTACAAAACGCGTGTAACAAACCAGCAGTGCCCGCCCATGATCGTGCCCGGACACATCCTCCAGACGCTTATAGCCACGCTCACGCAGTGCCGCGCGCCAACGTGCGAACTCTCGCGCTGCATCGATAGCGGCGCATTGTGCTGCAACCTCGAAATGCGCCTGGCTGGTATCGGGCTGAAGCTGCAAGCGCTCACGCAATGCTGCCAGCTCCAGGCGCGGCCAGAACGGGTCATGGCAGTCCGGGAACCGGGGCCCTACGGCAGTAGGTTCAAGATGAGTTGCTGTTCGCTGATTCATGTTCATCCCCCCTCACTGCTCGGCCAGCATGCCGTAGCGAATCGCCCTGATGACGGCCGCCACGCGTGTAGGCACATCGAACTTGCGCAAGATATTGGCAACGTGAAAGTTCACCGTTGACTCCTTGCACTCCAAGATCTGGCCAATTTCCCACGAGCTCTTGCCGTAGGCACACCACAGCAATACCTGCCGCTCACGCGGCGTCAGGTGGACGGGTAAATCCGAGAGGGATTCGGGCGAGTGTCGTGCGTTGTCATTCATCGTTGAACTCCACGAGTGTTTGAGAGAGGCATCACTGCCGATCTGCAAACACCTTACGAAGCCCCCCGCACCCTCTCCAGCCAAGCAACTTGTAAAGAACTTGCCTACAAAACCGTCTGACGAAGGTTGCGCGAGATTTACTGCAGTTCTTCGTGCTCCAATCGCCGTTTCGCTCGTCTCAACGCCGTTGTCCATTCGCCTTTCGCCTGGAGTCGTACAATGCGTTCCGTTTTACCCCTCTCGTCTTGCCTTGGCCTGCTGGCTGCCATCACCGCCACGCCACCGGCCCTGGCCGCACAATCGGTCGAGTTGGGCCAGGTGCTGATCACCGACGAGGAGCAAAGCGAACTGACGGCCGCCAGCGAGCGTTTGCGCGAAATCCCAGGCGCCAGCAACCTGGTGGACATGCAGCGTGTGGGGCAAGGCCGGGTCGCCAGTAACCAGGATGTACTCGCCTACCAGCCTGGCGTGTTCGCCCAGTCGGCGGGCAATGACGGTATCAAGCTGTCGATCCGTGGGTCGGGCATCAACCGGGCACCTGGGGCGCACGGTTCCGGTGTCTACACGATGTTCGACGGTTTGCCGCTCACCGGCCCAGGCGGTACCCCATACGAGCTGTTCGAGCCGCTGTGGCTGAGCCGTGCCGAGGTTTTGCGCGGGGCCAATGGCTTCGATCAAGGCGCCCTGGCCCTGGGTGGCGCCATCAACTACGTGACCCATACCGGCTACGATGCTGCGCCCTTGCAGGTGCGATACGAGGTCGGCAGCCGCGGCTATCAGCATCGGCACATCAGCTCTGGCCAGGTGCTGGGCAACCTCGATTACTACGTGGCGCTGACCGACTCGGAATACGACGGCTATCAGGCGCACAGCAGTGGCAGTGCCAAAGGTATTGCCGCGAACGTCGGCTACCGTTTCAACCCGAACCTGGAAACGCGTTTCTACCTGCGTTACCGGGAAACCGAGAACGACCTGGCCGGGCGCCTGACCAAGGACCAGATCAAGCATGACCCGCGTGCCGCCAACGCGGCGTATCGCGCGCGCGACGACAGCCGCCCGCAACCAGGCAGCACCTGGGTGGCCAACAAGACCACCTTCTACCTCGAGGACGATGCCCGGGTGGAAGCCGGGCTGGTCTATCACGACTTCCCCATGGACCTGCGCGAAGGCCCGATGCGCCTGAAGGTCGCTTACACCGATGTCAGCGGCACCCTGAACTACTTCCGCCGCGACACCCTGCTGGGCCGCGAGAGCAAGACCACCCTAGGCTGGCGAACCACCAAACACCTGCCCAACAGTGGCGCCTCGCAATTTGCCCGTACCAGCGGCGATAACTTCGGCGCACGCAGCCGCGACTTCAGCTACCAGGGCTCGGACACCGTGTTGCATGCAGGCAACGACTTGGAGCTGATGCCGGACCTGTGGCTGACCACCGGCCTGGCGATGATCTACACCCGCCGCGAAAGCGACGTCAGCTACCCGCTCACAGGTGGCAAGGTCAGCCAGCATGACTGGGACTACGCGCCGCGCCTGGGCCTGCGCTATGACATCAGCCCGCGACTGCAGGTTTACGGCAACCTGAGCCGCTCGGTCGAGCCGCCACACCCCTGGTCGCTGATCTGGAGCTCACCGGTAGCGACGCAGCCGATCGACCTGCAAAATCAGACAGCCACCACGCTGGAGCTCGGCGCGCGCGGCGACTCGGCGTTGGGGCGTTGGGACCTGGCCTGGTATTACTCGCAAGTGCGCCACGAACTGTTGGCCGTGGAAATCGTGCCAGGCCTGCCGGCCAAAGAGTTCAATGCCAGCGCCACCGTGCACCAGGGTGTCGAGGCAGGCCTGGACACTACGCTGTGGGAGCAAGCAGGCACAGGCAAGCTGAGCCTGCGCCAGGCCTACACCTTCAGTGACTTCCACTACCGTGACGACGAGCAGTTCGGCGACAACCGCCTGCCGGGCATCCCCATGCACTACTACCAGGGTGAGCTGCGCTATGACTGGCCCAGCGGCTTCTATGCCGGGGTCAACACGCAGATGGCGTCGAAGGTGCAGGTGGATTATGCCAACAGCTATCACGCCGACGCCTATGCCTTGCTGGGCGCGCGCCTGGGCTGGGACTCACCGAAACAGGACTGGCAGACCTGGCTGGACCTGCGCAACATGACCAACAAACGCTACGCCGCGACAGTAACGCCAGGCTACAACGACGCCGGGCAGGACATTGCCCGCTCGACGCCGGGTGAAGGGTTTGGGGTTTATGCGGGGGTTTCCTACAGCTTCCGATAAACGCCGAGGCCGCCCTGCGCCCCCGCACCTGAACAGGGCTTCAGACCGCCCTGTTCAACTTCACCCACGCAGCGAACTTGTCGACAAACCCCTGCAGAAACGGCCGCGTCTTATCGTTGAGTTTGCCGGATTCCTCGAACAGGTTCGCCGCGCCCCCTAGGTACGCCTCAGGCATCTGCATGCATGGCATGTCGAGAAACACCAGCGACTGACGCACGGCATGGTTGGCACCAAAGCCGCCAATGGCGCCCGGCGACACACTCACCACTGCCGTCGGCTTGCCGCTCCAAGCGCTTTCGCCATAAGGCCGTGAGCCAACATCAATTGCGTTCTTCAGGCAACCCGGCACCGAACGGTTGTACTCCGGCGTGACGAACAGCACTGCGTCACTGCGGCGAATCTCGTCACGAAAGCGCTTCCAGGGCGCTGGCGCGGTGGCCTCGACGTCTTCGTTATACAGGGGCAGATCGCCAATCTCGACAATCTTCAAGGCAAGGCTGGACGGCGCCAGCTCCGAAAGTGCGCGGGCTACCTTGCGGTTGTAGGAATCCTTGCGCAAGCTGCCGACAACGACCGCTACCGAATACACCTGGCTCATGGCGATTTCCAACCTTTGCTGGCTAAGAGGACGTTGTAGTTATAGATGACCGTTTCTCGGCGCTTTGGTTTTTTTTCCCCCCGGCGAAAACTTCCGGGTATCTTGTACGGTCTATGTTTCCAGACATTTCTTACGTAATTCAGAGGTTTTCACCTAAATGGCAGCAGTAATGGTCGGCCAATTCCACGCCCGTGACGCCGAAGGCCGCATCTACCCCGTCCACGAGTTCCAAGAGTCGACCCTCCAAGTCGACGGCAGCACATTGGGCGCGCCAATCACCACCTATCGCCTGGCCATCGGCGATCGGGTCAACCACCTGGGCGAAAACCGTTTCGAGCTGGCACAGACCGGCGTCGAGATCATTCGTATTCCTTGATGCAATCCACGGTGTAGCGACCGTTTTCGTTCTGCAGGCCATGCACGTCGGCGACGAATCCGGGGAAGCCATCGTTGAACGCCCGGGCAAATGCCAGGTAGTCGAGTATCGAGCGGGTCGCTTCGGTGAACCGCTCTCCCGGCATGATCAACGGAATGCCCGGCGGATACGGCACCAGCATCACCGCCGCCACCCGCCCCAGCAGGGCCTCGATCGGCACGGCCTCCACTTCGCCGCGCACCATCTGGTCATACGCCCGGGCCGGGCTGACAGCCACCTCAGGCAAACGCGTGAACAGCCGCTTGAGCTGCTTGGCCGTGGCATTGGCGCGGTAGCATTCGTGCAACTGGTCACACAGGTCGCGCAGCCCTATCCCCTGATAACGTGAGGCATCGGCTGCCACCACACTGGGCAGGCAGGCGCTCAACCGCGTGTTGCCATCGTAGTGGCGCTTGAACTCCAGCAACTCGGTCAGCAAGGTGCTCCATTTGCCCTTGGTGATGCCCATGGAGAACAGCACCAGGAAGCTGTACAGGCCGGTCTTTTCCACCACCAGCCCACGTTCCCAGAGAAATTTGCTGACCACCGCTGCCGGAATACCTTGCTCACCCAGCACACCGCCTGCGCTCAAACCGGGCATGACCAAGGTCACCTTCAGCGGGTCGAGCAGCACGTAGTTGCCCGCCACCTCCCCAAAACCATGCCACTCTGCCCCTGGCTGCAGCAGCCAGTCCTGCGCGGCCAAGTGCTGGATGCCTTCTGCCGTCGGCGGCTGCCAGATGCTGAACCACCAGTCGGTGGCAGCGATGTGCGTGCGCAGATTGGCCAGCGCGCGGCGAAAGCTCAGTGCCTCGTCGAACATTTCTTGCAACAGCGAGCGCCCGGCCGGCCCTTCCATCATGGTCGAGGCCACGTCCAGCGACGCCAGGATGCTGTACTGCGGCGAGGTCGAGATGTGCATCATGAACGCTTCATTGAAGCGGTCCCGGTCCAGCTGGCGCCTGGCGCCGTCCTGCACATGAATCATCGAAGCCTGGCTGAACGCCGCCAGCAACTTGTGCGTGGAATGGGTGCTGAACACCAATGGGCTGTCGGCCGCGCAGGCCGTGCCCATGGCGTAGCGCCCCTCGAAGAACTCATGAAACGCTGCGTAAGCGAACCAGGCCTCGTCAAAGTGCAGCACCTCGACGCTGGCACCGAGCGTCTGCTTGATCAGCCCGGCGTGATAGCACAGGCCGTCGTAGGTGGAATTGGTCACCACCGCCAGCTTGATGCGCTGCCCGCGGTCACGGGCCAGGGGGTTGGCCTGGATCTTTGCCTGGATCGAAGCTGGGCTAAATTCACTGAGCGGAATCGGGCCGATGATGCCCAGCTCATTGCGTTCCGGGCAAAGATAGATCGGAATGGCCCCGGTCATGATGATCGCGTGGACCACCGACTTGTGGCAGTTGCGGTCCACCAGCACCAGGTCATCACGGCCGACCATGGCGTGCCAGACGATCTTGTTGGCGGTGGAGGTGCCGTTGATCACGAAGAAGGTGTGGTCGGCACCAAAATTACGCGCGGCCCTGGCCTCTGCCTGAGCCAGCGGGCCGGTGTGATCAAGCAACGAACCCAGCTCCGGCACCGAGACTGACAAGTCCGAGCGCAGGGTGTTTTCCCCAAAAAACTGGTGGAAGGCCTGGCCTACAGGGCTCTTGTGATAGGCCACGCCGCCGCCGTGGCCCGGTGTATGCCAGGAGTAATTGGATTGCGCGGTGTGCTGCACCAGGGCTTTGAAAAAGGGCGGCAGCAGGCCGTCGAGGTAGCTGTGGGCAGCGCGGGCCACCTGGCGTGCAAGAAACGGCACGGTGTCTTCGAACAGATACAGAATGCCGCGCAGCTGGTTCAGCTCGCTCATGACCTCGGCGGGGGCATTTTCCAGGGTGACCTGTTCGCCCAAGGCGAAAATCGGCAGGTCTGGCGCGCGCAAGCGGGCCAGGCGAATCAGCTCGGCCATGTTCTGCAGCAGGTGGGTGTTTTCGCCCACGCCTTCGGCTGCGATCAGCATGCAGGCAAGGCCGTGATGGGTGGCGGCGACCAGTCGCGCTTCGGCGTGGTCCGCTGCGGCCAAAATGGCAAAGCCATCCTGGCTCAACTCTTCGGCAATCCCCCGTATGCGGTCACCGGCGACGCTGTCGGCCTTGATCGCACGGTGGACGATGAGGATGGGGAACTTGAGGTCCTTGTACATCAGGCAACTACCTCTGAAGGACGGGGTGTCCTTTTCAGGGTAGTTGCAGGTGCGGCCTTGTGTGGTGGGGTTTAGCCCGCAGAGGCCTCGGTCAACGCCTGCCACATCGAAGGCGCCCCGGCCGACTTGGCGATTGCCGCCAGCCGCTCGGCATGCGCCTCGAGCTCTTCGGCACTGGCCATGATCACCCGCCCGGGCGCACGGCCGGCAATGCGGCGAATCTCGCTGCCGCCACTGCCCTGCCCTTCGTTATCACCTTCAGCGCCATTGCCAGCCAGCGATAGGCTGGTCTGGCCACCGGTCATCGCCAGGTAGACGTCGGCCAGCAGTTCCGAGTCGAGCAAAGCGCCGTGCAGCTCACGGCCCGAGTTGTCGATGTCGTAGCGTTTGCACAGGGCGTCGAGGCTGTTGCGCTGCCCCGGGTGCCGGGAACGCGCCAGCAGCAGGGTATCGAGAATGGTGCAATGCTGCGAAAGGTCGGCGCGGTCGTGCTGGCCCATCAGGGCGAACTCGTTGTTGATGAAGCCAACGTCGAACGCCGCGTTGTGAATGACCAGCGTGGCGCCCTGGATGAAGTCGAAGAACTCCTCGGCGACCTCGGCGAACCGTGGCTTGCCGATCAGGAAGGTGTCGGTGATGCCGTGAACACCAATGGCGCCTTCGTCACTCTCGCGATCGGGTTGCAGGTAGACGTGGAAATGCCGCCCGGTCAGGCGACGGCCAATGACCTCGACACAACCGATCTCGATGATGCGATGGCCTTCACTGACCGGCATACCGGTGGTTTCGGTATCGAGAATGACCAGGCGTTTATCTTGCTGCTGCTCCACGCGGGGGCTCCCACTTGCTTCAGTGACAAAAGTGACAAAGCAGGGGATTGTACCCCAGCTCAGCGCGCGGCGCGCACCTCATCCACCCCACGGTTGGCCAGTTGGTCGGCGCGTTCGTTGCCCGGGTGGCCGATGTGGCCGCGCACCCACTTCCAGCTCACCTTGTGCCGGTTGACCTGTTCGTCGAGCAGTTGCCAAAGGTCGGCGTTTTTCACCGGCTCCTTGGCGGCGGTCTTCCAGCCGCGCTTCTTCCAGTTGACCATCCATTCGTTGATGCCCTTCATCACGTACTGCGAGTCGGTGGTCAGCACCACCTCGCATTCACGCTTGAGCGACATCAGGCCCTGGATCGCGGCCATCAGCTCCATGCGGTTGTTGGTGGTCTCGCGTTCGCCGCCCCACAGTTCCTTCTCGACGCCCTTGTAGATCATCAGCACGCCCCAGCCGCCAGGGCCCGGGTTGCCCTTGCAGGCGCCATCGGTAAACATTTCGACGCTATCGCTCATGTACCACTCTTGTTCAGTGCTTTTCAGAATCAGGATTGGCCGCCGTACGGTTGACCTTGGCCAGCGGCAGCGGCAGCAGTTTGCCCATGGGTTCGCGGCGCTCCAGGCGCAACGGCCGCAGGCCGACCACCATCTTGCGCGCCACCAGCAGGTAGACGCCGCCGCCCGAGGTTTGCCAGTTGCCTGCCGCGCGTTCCCAGCCCGCCAGGCGTTGCTGCCAGGCCGGCGAGGCAAGCGGCGGACGATAGCACCCGAAGCGGCGTTTCTCCAGCGCGAAGCCCAGCAGGTTGAGCCAGTCGCCCACCCGCGAAGCCGAGATACAGCGCGCCTTGCGCAGGGCGCCATGGCTGAACAGGTGGCGCATGCCCCAACCGCTCCAGGGGTTGATACCGACGATCAGCAGATGCCCACCCGGGCGAACGGCGCTGGCGGCCTCGCGCAACAGGCCATGGGGTGACAGGCTGAAGTCCAGGCCATGCTGCAGCACCACCACGTCGGCGGCGTGCTCGCTCAACGGCCAGGCTTGCTCCTCACAGACGATCTCCACCCCCGGCAGCGGTGCCCCGAGGCGCACGTTGCGTTGCACCTGAGGGGCGCTGGGCGGTGCTTCGGCGCAGGGCCCATAGTGCACAAGGTAACCGCCGAAGAAGCGCCCGAGCTCTTCTTCCAGCAGTTTTTCTTCTTCCTTGAGCATCAGTTGCCCGAGCGGGCCGTTGAACCACTCACGGGCCAGGCTGATCAGCTCGACCCAGTCGGGGTCGGCCTGGGCAAAGGCTTGGTCGGTCATTGCGTTCTCCCTCGAAGGTTCTCGCGCCACGCCATCGCGGCTAAGATGCCCTCATGTCCCACGCTTGGCGATACGGATCCGCACCATGATACAGATCGATGCTCTCCCCGCTTTCTCCGACAACTACATCTGGTTGTTACAGGATACTGCCAAACGCCGCTGTGCGGTGGTCGACCCTGGCGATGCCGGCCCAGTGGAAGGATGGCTGGCGGCCCACCCCGACTGGGTGTTGACCGATATTCTGGTCACCCACCACCACAACGACCATGTCGGCGGTGTCGAACGGCTCAAGCAACTGACCGATGCCAAGGTCTACGGCCCGGCCAACGAGCGCATCCCCGCCCGCGATGTAGCGCTGGCGGACGGCGATGAAATCACGGTACTGGGCCTGCCCTTCCAGGTCATCGGCGTGCCCGGGCACACCCTTGGCCATATCGCCTTCTATTCGGCGCAACCGGCAACGCCCCTGCTGTTCAGTGGCGACACCCTGTTCGCGGCCGGCTGTGGGCGCATGTTCGAGGGCACCGCCGAACAGATGCACCCGTCGCTGCAGCGCCTGGCCGCCCTGCCCGAGCACACCGAGGTGTATTGCGCCCACGAATACACGCTGAGCAACCTGCGTTTTGCCAAAGCCGTCGAACCGCAAAACCTGCACGTTCTGCAACGCTTCGACGAGGTTACCCAGCTGCGCGCCGAAAATCGCATCACATTGCCATCAACGATCGGCTTGGAACGCCTGACGAACCCCTTTATTCGCACGACTGAAACATCCGTTAAACAAAAAGCAGACGAATGGAAGGGACATTCAAACACCACGCATGTCGCTGTTTTTGCTGCCTTGAGGTCTTGGAAGGACACCTTCTGATAACCTCAAGATATATCGCATGTGCGGCACAACGGTTGACCCGGCGGGTAGCGGTTTCTAGAATCGCCGAAATTTTTCGCCCGGAAACCTGTCCCAGCCGATGCCTTCCCGTAGCCGCAGAACCTCTCATTCCGTCGCCCTGACGCGCCTGGCCCAGGTCAGTGCGCTGGCCCTGGCCGCCACCTTGGTGGGCTGCCAGAGCACCCGTCAGCTCGACGAATCCGATAGCGTTCGCGCGCACAACTACCAGGCGCGGATCAAGCACAAACCGGCCCCGCTGCTGGTCAAACCGGCCGAGCAGGCGCCGCAGGACGTGTGGGAACGCATGCGCCAAGGCTTCGCCCTGCAGGACAGCATCGACGTCAACCCGCGCATCGAACAGCAGCGCCTGTGGTTTGCCAGCAACCCACGCTTCATCGAAAGCGCGGGCGAACGTGGCAGTCTCTACCTGCATTACATCGTCGAACGCCTCGAAGAGCGCGACATGCCGCTGGAACTGGCCCTGCTGCCAGCCATCGAAAGCGCCTACAACCCGATGGCTTACTCGCGGGCCCATGCAGCGGGCATGTGGCAGTTCATCCCGTCCACCGGGCGCCACTTCAACCTGCGCCAGACCAATTTCTACGACGGCCGCCGCGACGTGACCGCGTCGACCAACGCCGCACTGGACTACCTGAGCCGCCTGCACGACATGTTCAACGGTGACTGGCTGCTGGCCCTGGCGGCCTACAATGCCGGTGAAGGCACCGTCAGCCGTGCGATCGAACGCAACGAACGGCTCGGCCTGCCGACCGACTACTGGAACCTGCCACTGCCGCAGGAAACCCGCGACTACGTGCCTAAGCTTTTGGCCCTGTCGCAGGTGGTGTCCACGCCTGACGCCTATGGCGTCAACCTGAACCCGATCGCCAACGAACCCTACTTCGAGGCGGTGGCCATCAATGATCGCCTCGACCTGTCGCGCGTTGCCGCCTTTGCCGACATCGACGAAGACGAACTGATCCAGCTCAACCCGGCCTTCAAGAAGCGCATGACCGTGGACGGCCCCCAGCAGTTGCTGGTACCGACTGCCAAGGCGCAATTGCTGTCCGCCAGCCTGTCCAACCTCAAGCCTGAGCAGTTAGTCAGCCTGCAACCGAACAAGGCCGTGTTCGCCCGCGCCGTGGCCGAAGCCAAGGCACCCGCGACGGCCGCGCGCAGCTACCGGGTAAAACGGGGCGACAACCTGGGCAGCATCGCCAAGGCCAACCGCGTGTCGGTCCGGGACATCAAGCGCTGGAACCGCATGTCGGGCAACAGCCTGAAGGCAGGCCAGGTATTGGCACTGCGCGGTGGTAATGCGCCGAGCGCCGCGGGCAACCGGGTAGCGGCGTCTTCGCAGCGTTCAACCCAATACAAGGTGCGCAAGGGCGACTCGCTGTACCTCGTGGCCAAGCGCTTTAATGTCGAGATGAAGCACCTCAAGCGCTGGAACCCGCGCAGCGGGCATGCGCTCAAACCCGGTCAGACGCTGACTGTTTACCTGTCGCATTGATGTAACGCCAGGGGCCGCGCTGCGGCCCTTTCGCCTCGCAAGGCCGCTCCTACAGGTACAGCGTTACCTGCACTGGGCTTTCCCGCCAATACCGCCTTCAAAACCTCTCTTTTTCCAACCCCACCAAGCTGTTACTGTACTCGATCAAAGCCCAACGCCTCTGGATCGGATGCCGACTTGATACGTCCCCTCCTGCTGTCAATCAGCCTGGCCTTGAGCTTTCCCGCCGTCGCGATGGTGAGCGAAAGCCACGGATACGCGCAGTTCGGCACGCTCAAGTACCCAGCCACATTCACCCACTTCGACTGGGTCAACCCGCAAGCGCCTAAAGGCGGCACCTTGCGGGCCATGGCATTCGGTACCTTCGACACGCTCAACCCTTACACTTTCAAGGGATCGAGCCCGATTACCACGCCAAACTTCCAGCAATATGGCATCAGCGAGCTGAACGAGCCGTTGATGATCGGCACCGGGCAATACGACCCCTCGGGCGACGAACCGACCTCAAGCTACGGCCTGATCGCGCGCTCGGTGGAGTACAGCGAGGACCGCAGCTGGGTCGTGTTCAACCTGCGCCCGCAGGCACGGTTCCATGACGGCCACCCAATCACCTCGGCGGACGTCGCGTTCTCCTATCGCACGCTGCTCAAGGATGGCCACCCCCTCTACCGCACCAACCTGCAGGAAGTGCAGCGGGTGGACATACTTGGCCCCTTGCGCATCCGCTTCGTCTTCAAGCGCGCCGGCAACCCGCTGCTGATCCTGCGCCTGGGCGAAATGCCGGTGCTGCCTAAACATTACTGGCAGGGCCGCGATTTCAAGGCGACCACCTTCGAGCCGCCGCTGGGCAGCGGCCCCTACCGCATTACCCAGGTTGAGCCTGGCCGGCGGCTGGTGTTCGAACGGGTGAAGAACTACTGGGGCAAGGACCTCGCCGTCAACCGTGGCAAGTACAACTTCAAGCGGGTCGAATACGAGTTCTACCGTGACGCCACCGTGGCGTTCGAAGCGTTCAAGGCCGGCGAGTTCGATATCTATATCGAACACCAGGCCAAGAACTGGGCCAATGGCTACAACTTCCCGGCGGTGCGCCGCGGTGATGTGATCAAGGCACAGATCCCGCACCGTATTCCGACCCAGACCCAAGGCCTGTTCATGAACAGCCGCAGGGCCACGTTCAGCGACCCGCGCGTGCGCCAGGCACTGGGCCTGATGCTCGACTTCGAGTGGACCAACCGCGCCCTGTTCAGCAGCGCCTACCGCCGTTCGACCAGCTACTACCCCAACAGCGAATTCGCCGCCAGCGGCCTGCCCACCGGCAAGGAATGGCTGCTGCTGGCACCGTTCCGCGACCAACTGCCCGAAAAGCTGTTCAGCGAGCCCTACAAGGTCAGCCAGACCGATGGCCGCGGCATCAACCGCCAAACCCTGCGCCAAGCCCTGGCCCTGCTCGGCGAAGCGGGCTGGAAGCTCAACGGCCAGCGCCTGGTGGACAGCAAAGGCCAGCAGTTGCGCCTGGAGCTACTGCTGGTAAACCCGAACCTCGAACGTATCCTGCAACCTTATGTCGAAAATCTGTCCAGCATCGGTATCGACGCACGCTTGCGCACCGTGGACCGCGCCCAGTACAAACAACGCCTGGACCAGTTCGATTTCGACATGATTCTTATGACCCTGAACCAGACCTTGAGCCCAGGCCTAGAGCAGTGGCTGTACTTTCACTCAAGCCAAGCCGCGACCAAGGGCAGCAAGAACTATGCTGGGGTCAAGGACCCGGTGGTCGACCACCTGCTCGACACCTTGCTCGCCGCGCGCACCCGCGACGACCAGGTCGCCGCCGCCCGCGCCCTGGACCGCGTGCTTTCATGGCAGTACTACATGATCCCCAACTGGTATCTCGACAATCACCGCCTGGCCTACCGCAACCGGTTCGCCTTTGTCACCACGCCGCCCTACACCCTCGGGCTGAACAGCTGGTGGATCAAGCCTTCGGAGAAAGCCAAATGATGCCAACGCACCGCCTGCGCCAGCTGGCCGGCAGCCTGCTGCTCGCGTGCCTGAGCCTGCCCACGCTGGCCGCCCCGCAACACGCGCTTACGCTCTACGACGAGGCGCCGAAATACCCCGCCGACTTCAAGCATTTCGACTATGTGAACCCCGATGCGCCCAAGGGCGGCACGTTCCGCCAGTCCAGCTTCGGCGGCTTCGACAGCCTCAACCCCTTCATCAACAAGGGTGTGTCCGCCGAAAACATCAGCGTCATCTACGACACCCTGATGCGCCAGAGCCAGGACGAGCCGTTCACCGAATACGGCCTGGTTGCCGGCAAGATCGAAAAAGCCCCGGACAACAGCTGGGTACGCTTCTACCTGCGCCCCGAAGCCCGCTTCCATGACGGCCACCCGATGCGTGCCGACGACGTGGTCTTCACCTTCAATGCCCTGATCAAGGACGGCGCGCCGCTGTACCGCCAGTACTACGCCGACGTTGCCGAAGTGGTCGCCGAAGACCCGCTGCGGGTGCTGTTCAAATTCAAGCACCAGAACAACCGCGAACTGCCGCTGATTCTCGGCCAGCTGCCTGTGCTACCCAAACACTGGTACGAAAACCGCGACTTCAACCGCGGCAACCTGGAAATCCCCCTGGGCAGCGGCCCGTACAAGGTCGCCGAGGTCAAGGCCGGGCGTACCATCCGCTACGAGCGGGTCAAGGACTACTGGGCCAAGGACCTGCCGATCAACCGCGGTCAGTTCAACTTCGATGCCATGACCTTCGACGCTTACCGCGACACAGCCGTAGCGTTGGAGGCATTGAAGGCTGGGGCGTTCGACTATGCGCTCGAGGTAAGTGCAAAAAACTGGGCCACCGCCTACAACGTCCCGGCGGTCCGCGATGGCCGCCTGATCAAGGAAGAGCTGCCCAACGGCAACCCCACCGGCATGCAGGGTTTCATCTTCAACCTGCGCAAACCGGTCTTCCAGGACATCCGCGTGCGCCAGGCGCTAAGCCTGCTGCTGGACTTCGAGTGGACCAACAAGCAGCTGTTCAACGGCGCCTATACCCGCACCGGCAGCTACTTCGAAAACTCCGACATGGCCGCCAGAGGCGTACCCTCCCCTGACGAGCTGAAAATACTCGAACCGCTGCGCGGCAAGGTGCCCGAGCAGGTCTATAGCGAGGCCTTCCACAACCCGGTCACCGACGCCAGCGGCATGATCCGTGAACAGCAGCGCCAGGCCTACAAGCTTCTGCAGGAAGCCGGCTGGAAAATCGTCGACGACAAGATGGTCGACAAGGACGGCAAGCCGGTGTCCATCGAGTTTCTGCTGGCCCAAACCGAATTCGAACGCATTCTGCTGCCGTTCAAACGCAACCTCGCCGACTTGGGCATTGACCTGAACATCCGTCGGGTCGACGTTTCGCAATACATCAACCGCCTGCGCTCACGCGACTACGACATGATCGTCGGCGGTTACCCGCAATCCAATTCGCCGGGCAACGAACAGCGCGAGTTCTGGTCCAGCGCCGCCGCCGACAACCCCGGCAGCCGCAACTTCATCGGCCTGCGTGACCCGGCCATCGACCAACTGGTGGAACAGTTGATCAACGCCGACTCACGCCAGAGCCTGATCAACCACGCACGGGCGCTCGACCGCGTACTGCTGTGGGGCTACTACGTGATCCCCAACTGGCACATCAAGACCTGGCGCGTGGCCTACTGGAACCACATCGGCCACCCGAGCGTGTCGCCCAAGTACGACATCGGCATCGACACCTGGTGGATCAAGCCTGGCGTGACCCCAGCCGTCACCGATGCCTCCGCGGGCGAGGCCAACTGAGATGCTGGCCTATATCCTGCGCCGCCTGCTGCTGATCATCCCGACCCTGTTCGGCATCCTGATCATCAACTTCATCATCGTCCAGGCCGCACCCGGCGGCCCGGTCGAGCAAATGATCGCCAAGCTCGAAGGCTTCGAAGGCGCCACCAGCCGCATCGCCGGCGGCGGCGCCGAAGTCTCGGTAGCCGGCTCCAGCTACCGCGGCGCGCAGGGCCTGGACCCGGCGCTGATTGCCGAAATCGAGCGTATGTACGGCTTCGACAAGTCGCCGCCCGAACGCCTCTGGATCATGATCAAGAACTACGCCCAGCTGGATTTTGGCGACAGCTTCTTCCGCGATGCCAAGGTCATCGACCTGATCATCGAGAAGATGCCGGTGTCGATCTCGCTAGGGTTATGGAGCACCCTGATCATGTACCTGGTGTCCATCCCCCTGGGCATCGCCAAGGCCGTGCGCCACGGCAGCCACTTCGACGTCTGGACCAGTTCGGCGATCATCGTCGGCTACGCCATCCCGGCGTTCCTGTTCGCCATCCTGCTGATCGTATTGTTCGCCGGTGGCAGCTACTTCGACTGGTTCCCGCTGCGGGGGCTGACCTCGAACAACTTCGATGAACTGTCCACTACCGGCAAGGTGCTGGACTACTTCTGGCACCTGGTGCTGCCGATCACCGCACTGGTCATCGGCAACTTCGCCACCATGACCCTGCTGACCAAAAACAGCTTCCTCGACGAGATCAACAAGCAATACGTGGTCACCGCCAAGGCCAAGGGCCTGAGCCGTTCGCGGGTGCTGTACGGGCATGTGTTCCGTAACGCCATGCTGCTGGTGATTGCCGGTTTCCCTTCGGCCTTCATCGGCATCTTCTTTACAGGCTCGCTGCTGATCGAGGTGATTTTCTCGCTCGACGGCCTGGGCCTGATGAGCTTCGAGGCGGCCATCAACCGCGACTACCCGGTGGTCTTCGGCACCCTGTTCATCTTCACCCTGCTGGGGCTGGTGGTGAAACTGATCGGCGACCTGACCTACACCCTGGTCGATCCACGCATCGACTTCGCCAGCCGGGAGCACTGACATGGCACTGTCCCCTCTCAACCGCCGGCGCTTCGAGCGCTTCAAGGCCAACCGCCGCGGCTGGTGGTCGTTGTGGCTGTTCCTCATCCTCTTCGGCCTGAGCCTGGGCGCCGAGCTGATCGCCAACGACAAACCGATTGCCGTGCGTTACGACGGCGAGTGGTACTTCCCCGCGTTCAAGCGCTACCCGGAGACCACCTTTGGCGGCGAGTTCCCGCTGGAGGCCAACTACAAGAGCCCGTACATCCGCGAATTGCTGGCCAAGAAAGACAGCTTCGTGCTGTGGGCGCCAATCCCCTTCAGTTACCAAAGCATCAACTACGACCTCAAGGTCCCGGCCCCCGCCCCGCCTTCGGCGGACAACTGGCTGGGCACCGATGACCAGGGCCGTGATGTGATGGCGCGGGTGATCTACGGCTTCCGCGTGTCGGTGCTGTTCGCCCTGACCCTGACCATCCTCAGTTCCATCGTCGGCGTCATCGCCGGTGCCTTGCAGGGCTTTTATGGCGGCTGGGTCGACCTGGCCGGCCAGCGCTTTCTGGAGATCTGGTCGGGCTTGCCGGTGCTGTACCTGCTGATCATCCTCGCAAGCTTCGTGCAGCCCAACTTCTGGTGGCTGCTGGGGATCATGCTGTTGTTCTCGTGGATGAGCTTGGTGGACGTGGTGCGCGCCGAGTTCCTGCGTGGCCGCAACCTTGAATACGTGCGCGCCGCCCGCGCCTTGGGCATGCGCAATGGCGCGATCATGTACCGGCACATTCTGCCCAACGCGATGATCTCGACCATGACCTTCATGCCGTTCATCCTCACCGGCGCCATCGGCACGCTGACCGCCCTGGACTTCCTCGGCTTCGGCCTGCCGGCCGGCTCGCCGTCGCTGGGCGAACTGGTCGCCCAAGGCAAATCCAACCTGCAGGCGCCATGGCTGGGCATCAGCGCCTTCGCCGTGCTGGCGGTGATGCTGAGCTTGCTGGTGTTCATCGGCGAATCCGCCCGCGATGCCTTCGACCCAAGGAAATGACATGAGCGAACACAACCTGATCGAAGTGCGTGATCTCGCGGTGGAGTTCGTCACCGGCGAGCAGGTCAACCGGGTGGTCGACGGCATCAGTTTCGACATCCGCAAGGGCGAGACCCTGGCCCTGGTCGGCGAGAGCGGCTCGGGCAAATCGGTGACCGCCCACTCGATCCTGCGCCTGCTGCCCTACCCCCTCGCCCGCCACCCCAGCGGCAGCATCCGCTACGAGGGCAAAGACCTGCTGCAGCAGAGCGAGAAGGCCTTGCGGCATATCCGTGGCAACCGAATTGCCATGATCTTCCAGGAGCCGATGACCTCGCTGAACCCGCTGCACTGCATCGAGAAGCAGATCAACGAAATCCTGCTGCTGCACAAAGGCCTGACCGGCAAGGAAGCCACCGCACGCACGCTGGAGCTGTTGGAACTGGTTGGGATTCCCGAACCGCGCAAGCGCCTCAAGGCCCTGCCCCACGAGCTGTCGGGTGGGCAGCGGCAGCGGGTAATGATCGCCATGGCGCTGGCCAACGAGCCAGAACTGCTCATTGCCGACGAACCCACCACCGCGCTGGACGTGACCGTGCAGTTGAAGATTCTCGACCTGCTCAAGGAGCTGCAGGCACGCTTGGGCATGGCGCTGCTGTTGATCAGCCATGACCTGAACCTGGTGCGGCGCATTGCCCACCGCGTGTGCGTGATGCAGCGCGGGCAGATTGTCGAGCAGGCGGATTGCGCGACGCTGTTCAGTGCACCGCAGCATCACTACACGCAGATGCTGATCAATGCCGAACCCAGCGGCCAACCTGCCCACAACCCAGTCGGCGCGCCGTTGCTGGAGGTGGATGACCTCAAGGTCTGGTTCCCCATCAAAAAAGGCTTCTTGCGGCGTACAGTCGACCATGTAAAGGCGGTAGACGGCATCAACTTCAGCTTGCCCCAAGGGCAGACGCTGGGGATTGTCGGCGAGAGTGGCTCGGGTAAGTCGACGCTCGGGCTGGCCATCTTGCGCTTGATTTCAAGCCAGGGCGGCATTCGCTTTCACGGCCAGGACCTCGCAGGGTTGAACCAGAAGGCAGTACGCCCGCTGCGGCGAGAAATGCAGGTGGTGTTCCAAGACCCGTTTGGCAGCCTCAGCCCACGCATGTGCGTGGCAGACATCGTAGGTGAAGGGTTGCGGATTCACCGCATCGGCACCGCTGAAGAGCAGGAAGCGGCGATCATTGCTGCGCTGGAAGAAGTGGGGCTCGACCCGCGGACACGCCACCGCTACCCGCATGAGTTCTCGGGCGGGCAGCGCCAGCGCATTGCGATTGCCCGGGCGTTGGTGTTGAAACCGGCGTTGATCCTGCTGGATGAACCCACCTCGGCGCTGGACCGCACGGTGCAGCGGCAGGTGGTGGAGTTGCTACGCAGCCTGCAGCAGAAGTACAACCTGACCTACCTGTTCATCAGCCATGACCTGGCAGTGGTCAAGGCGCTGAGCCATCAGTTGATGGTGATCAAACAGGGGCAGGTGGTGGAGCAAGGGGATGCGCAGGCGATCTTCCACGCGCCGCAGCATGCGTATACGCGGCAGTTGTTGGAGGCGGCGTTTTTGGAAGTTGAGACGGCGGACTAGGGTGCAGAGCGTTGCTTGATCCTCAAGGCATACGCCTTCCACTGTAGGAGCAGCCTTGTGCTGCGAAGAGGCCCGTGACCCCACCGGGAATCTTCAGCGCTGCCACCGGCCTCTTCGCAGCACAAGGCTGCTCCTACACAGATCGCGCATGATCGGAGGGGCACCATTGCGACCTCCCTCCCTACCGATCTCGGCACACGCTATATATTTTTGTATACATCGTTGTAACCCCCCGTAAACAACGCTAGGATTCCCCGCGGTTGGCCATCTGCCATCCTGCTATCTCTTTTTGCGATCGCTGACTGATCACGCCCTGGGGAGGTCGTGGTCGGTTAATTTCGCCTATCGCTATATACAACAATATATAACGTCGCCAGGCCCGCCACTGCCATGGCCGACCCAGGAGCAGTAATGAAGCCGCTAACACCGCGCACCGTGATGGTTGCCGTCGCAGCCCTCGGTGCTCAACCCGCTGTCGCCGAACAGAACAACACCTTCAACCTCGGCGAAATCCAAATCTCCGCACCACGGGACGAAACGCTGTCCACGGGTGGTAGCGTCATCGACTTGAAAGACATTCGGCTGCACGACCGCGAGACCGTCGGCAGCGCGCTCACATTAGCCCCTGGGGTCAACCTCGGTTACATCGGCGGTCGCGCCGAGCAGGTGGTATTCGTGCGCGGTTTCGATCGCTTGCAGGTGCCGGTGTTCATCGACGGCATTCCCACCTACGTGCCTTACGACGGCAACATCGACCTGGGGCGTTTCACCACCTACGACCTGTCACGCATCCAGGTGGACAAGGGCTTCGCCTCGCTGCTGTACGGCCCCAACACCCTGGGCGGGGCGATCAACCTGGTGACCCGCCGCCCCACGCAAGCGTTCGAGGGCGAAGTGGGTGGGGGGCTGGAGCTGACCGATCACGGTAACGTGAATGCCTACCGCAGTTACGCCAACGTGGGTTCCAACCAGGGCCTGTGGTGGGTTCAGGGCGGCGTGTCGTATGTCGATTACGACTACACCCTGCTGCCCGATGATTTCAAGCCAACCAACAACCAGCAGGGCACGGGGCGGCGCGAGAACAGCAACCACCGCGACAGCAAATTCAGCTTCAAAGTCGGCTTCACCCCCAGTGAAACCGATGAGTACGTGCTCGGCTACGTTCAGCAGGAAGGCAGCAAGGGCCAACCGCCGTATGCCGGCGACCTGCCGACCACCGGCCAACGTGCGCGCTGGTGGGAGTGGCCGCGGTCGGACAATACCAGTGTGTTCATCGCCACCAAGACCGGCTTTGGCGAGCACGCCCTGAAAACGCGCGTGTACCACGACACCTTCAAGAACTCGCTGGAAAGCTTCACCTATCGCAATGGCGTGGTCGGCGCTTTGCAGCCGGGCTTCCCCAGCAAATACGATGACGAGAGCAGCGGCTTTTCGGTGGAAGGCGACTTGGCCTTGAGCGAGGCCAACCGCCTGGGCATTGCCTATCACTTCAAAGACGATGTGCATCGCTCGCGTGATGGCGCCAACCCCCAGACCCACTTCCGCGACCAGACTCAGTCGATTGCCCTGGAAGACACCCTGCGCCTGAACGACATCTTCAGCGTGGTGGGCGGCGTCTCGTACAACTACCGCAAGAGCCTGGACGCACAGAACTACGGCACCAACGCCAGCTCGCCATCGCAGGCCACGCTCTACGACGAACCCACCGGCAGCAACGACGCCGTCAACGCGCAACTGGGCCTGTTCGCCAATACCAACCCGCTGCTGGGCACCCACGACGACGGCCAACTGCGCCTGACCGTGGCACGCAAAAGCCGCTTCGCGACCATCAAGGACCGCTACTCGACGCGCTTCGGCACGGTGATCCCGAGCCCCGACTTGAAGTCTGAGCGGGCGACACATTATGAGCTCGGCTACAGCGGCCAGATCGCCCCCCAATGGAAGTTGGACGCCGCGCTGTTCGTGGCCAACATCGAGGACTCCATTCAAAACGTCACGGTGCCCGCGCAACCTAACTGCGCCGCGCCCTGTGGCCAGTACCAGAACATTGCCAAAGCGCGAAACCAGGGTGTGGAGCTGGGTATCAACGGCGACCTGGGCAACTGGGAGTTGGCGGCAAACTACACCTGGCTCGACCGCGAGAACCTCAGCGACCACGACCTGCACCCTACCGACACCCCACGCCACAGCGCGTTCGGCTCGGCCTCGTGGCATCTGGGCGACTGGCAACACACCGCCAGCGTGGAGGCCGCATCGCGTCGCTACAACACCTCGGACGGCAACCAGATGGCGCCCGGCTACGCGGTGTACAACCTCAAGAGCGGCTACCGCTTCAGCAACGATGTGCTGATCGAGGGCGGCATTCGCAACCTGTTCGACCGGCTGTATGAATACAGCGAGGGCTACCCTGAAATGGGCCGTCAATACTTCGTGCAATTCAATGTGCCGCTGTAACCGCTGGCTGGCGGGCCTGCTGCTGACGGTCAGCACGCTGCTGAACGCCGCCCCGCAAACCGTGGTGGTCATGACCAGCTACCCCGAAGAGGTAATGACGCGGATCGAGGATGGCTTTGCTCAAGCCCACCCGGGCTATCGCCTGCACATCCTCTGGCGCCAGGGCTTCGATGCCCTGCCCTATCTGCTGCAAGCACAGCAGGGCGGTGTCGATGTCTATTGGGCACCGTCGCCGGGCAACTTCGCCCGGCTGGCGAAAGCCGGTAGCTGGCAACCCCTGGGGATCAGCCTGAAGGGCCTGCCGGCACAGATCGGTGGTTTGTCATTGCGTGACCAACGCCAGCTGTACCAGGCAACCGAGCTCGCGGGCTATGGCTTTGCCATCAACGCCACGTCACTGGGCGAACTGGGGGTTCCGGTACCAAGGGATTGGCCAGACTTGCTCGACCCACGACTGCGCGGGCGCATTGCGCTACCAGACCCAGGCCGGGTCGGCTTTGCACCGGTCCTGCTGGATATCGTCTTGCGTGCCTATGGCTGGGAACGTGGCTGGGCCCTCTGGAGTGAACTGGCCGGCCAAGCGCGCCTGGTAACGCGGGGTGGCACCCTGGTCAGTGATGAAGTGACCAGCGGGCGTGCAGCAGTCGGGTTGTCGATCGATTTCTTTGTCGCTTCGGCCAAGGCCAATGGCGAGCCCGTGGATTTCGTCTATCCGGCCCATGGCGGCCTTAACCCAGCCTTCATCGCCATTACCGCCCACAGCCAGGCATTGGCGGGTGCCCGAGCGTTTGCGCAGTTCGTGCTGTCGGAAGCAGGCCAAGGGCTGCTGGCCGATGCCGATATCCGCAAACTGCCCGTGCGCCCCAGTGTCTATCGGCAGTTGCCGGCGGACTACCATGACCCGTTCGTTGCTGCCGGCCTGGGCGCCTATGACTACGGCAACGGCAGCTCACGCGAACGCCTGGCCTTGATCAGCTCATTGTTCACCCACTGGCTCGGCATGCCCCATGAAGCCTTGGGCGAGCTCTGGGCTCGGCTGCACGCGGCCGAAGCAGCTGGGCTGGACGTCACCGCCATACGCCAACAGTTGACTGCACCGCCCCTGGATGCCGAACACGCCGAAGCGAAGCCCTTGCTGGCACTGTTCGCGGCGCGCCAGGACAAGGGCATGACGCAAGCGCCGGCCACCGGCGCGGACGAACTCGGCCGCCGGGAAATCAGCTGGCAGTTCCAGGCCGCGCTTCACCGAGCAGAGGCAGCCCGTTTGCTCGATGGTTTGGGGCAGTGACTGCCGTGCGCGCCGCCTGGTTGATGATGGGTTTGCTGACGAGCCTGCTCGCCAGCGCCGCGACCACGCACACCGCGGCCAACCGTGAAGCCTACGCCCAGCCGTTCACCGGGCTGGACGAAGGCCAACTGGAACGCTTCTTCCGCGGGCGCAGCCTGTTTCGTCAGGCTTGGGTGGTTGCACCGTCCCGAGACGAGGCGGTGGATGGCCTTGGGCCGCTGTACAACCGGGTGTCGTGCATCGCCTGCCACCCCAAGAACGGCCGTGGCCAGGCGCCTGAACACGGGCAGCCGATGCGCAGCATGTTGCTGCGCTTGTCCCTGCAAGGGCACGACGGCCATGGAGGGCCAAAGCCGCACCCCATATACGGCGATCAGCTGAACGACCAGGGTGTGCCTGGCGTGCCGGGTGAAGGGCGCGCCCATGTGCACTGGGAGGAGCAGGCGGTGCCGCTGGGCGATGGCGAAACCGTCATGCTGCGCAAGCCGCGTGTCGAGCTGCGTGAGCTGGCTTATGGGCCATTGGACGCGGTGTTAACGTCGGCACGCGTAGGTTCGCCGGTCATTGGCCTTGGTTTGCTGGAGGCTATCGATGAGCGCACCCTGCACGCCATGGCCTCCGAAGCCAAACCAGATGGCGTGACGGGGCAGGTCAATCAGGTGTGGAGTGTCGAGCGACAACGCACCGAGGCAGGCCGCTTTGGCCTCAAGGCCAATCAGCCGGACCTGCGCCAACAGATCGCCCACGCCATGCTGGGTGATCTTGGCATCACCTCCCCGCTCGCCCCGGTGCAGAACTGCACGCCCACTCAACAGGCCTGTGCCCACGCGGCGCACGGCGGCGAGCCGGAGCTGGACGCCCTGCAACTCGGCGACCTGCATTTCTACCTCGCTCACCTGGCCGTACCGGCCCGTCGACAACAGGCCGAACCTGCGGTCATTGAGGGCGAAAAATTGTTCGCTGCCAGTGGCTGCACCGCCTGTCACCGCCCCGAGCTGATCACCGGCACACACCCATTTTATCCCGCCCTGACACAGCAACGCATCGCGCCGTATACCGACCTGTTATTGCACGACATGGGCCCCGGCCTGGCCGATGGCCGTGAAGACTATCTCGCCAACGGCCGGCAGTGGCGCACGGCGGCGCTGTGGGGGCTTGGCCTGAGCGAGCGGATTACCCCCGGCAGCGGCTATCTGCACGACGGCCGAGCGCGCACCCTGGAAGAAGCGATTGTCTGGCATGGTGGTGAAGCAGAAGTGGCCCGGCAGCGCTATGCGGCGCTGGGCAAGGGCGAGCGGCAGGCGATACGTGCGTTTCTTGAATCTTTGTAGCGCTTGCAAAAAAACCACAGCCCGCACGACAATAAGATTCATTACCACTCGCGAACCATTCCATCACCATGCCCGCCAACGATCTATCCCTGCGTAGCGCCGTCAATGATCTGTACTGCGAACATCACGGCTGGCTCAATGGCTGGCTGCGCAAACGCCTGGGCAATGCGTTCGATGCCGCCGACCTGACGCAGGACACCTTCGTGCGGGTGATCAAGGCACGCAGTGCGCTGGATATTCGCGAGCCACGCCCCTACCTGTCGCGAATTGCCAAGGGCCTGCTGATCGACCTGATTCGTCGACGCTCACTGGAGCAGGCCTACCTGGAGGCCTTGGCTAGCCTGCCGGAGGCGTTGCAGCCTTCGCTGGAGGAACAGGCGATCCTGTTGCAGGCAGTGGTAGAAATCGACCGCCTGCTGCAAGGGCTTGGCCCGAAGGTGAAGCAGGTGTTCATGCTGTCGCAGTTCGATGGCCTGACCTACCCGCAGATTGCCGAGCACATGAACATCAGCGTGCGCAGCGTCAACAACTACATGGCCAAAGCCATGGAACATTGCTGTTTGATGCAGTTGCAACTGGCATGAGCCTGTCGCCCGCCGAGTTGAACGCCATCAGTGTCGCCGCGCGCTGGTACGCGCGGCTGCACTCCGGCATCGCCACCGACGCCGACCGCAGCGCCTGGAACGACTGGCTGGTTGCCGACCCAGCCCACCGTCAGGCCTGGCAACGCATGGCCGCCGTGGGCGAGCAGATGACCCGCGTGCCCGGCGCCCTGGCGGCCCCTGCCTTGCGCGGCGCCGAGCGCTCTCGGCGCCAGCTGTTGCGCAGTGTCGTGATACTGGTGCCGGCCACTTCGCTGGGCTGGCTGGGTTGGCGCAGCGACACCTCGCAGCAGCTGCTGGCCGACTACCGCACCGCTGTGGGTGAACGCCGCGCGTTTCGCTTGCCCGATGGCGGCTCGCTGCTGCTGAACACCGACACGTCGGTGAACCTCAAGTACGACGGCCAGCAACGGGTGCTGGAACTGTTGCGCGGCGAAATTCTGGTCACCACGGCGGCCGACCCCGCGCAACGACCGTTCATTGTGCGCACCCGGCATGGCCAGGTACGGGCGCTGGGCACGCGTTTTCTGGTTCGCTCCCAAGCCTTGGAGGGTGACGTGGCCGTGCTCGAGAAGGCGGTGGAAGTGAGGGCATCCAGCGGTGCTTTGGCAGTGCGTGTTGAGGCTGGGCAATCCATTGCGTTTTCTGACCGTTCGGTGGGGGCAATACGGCGCAATGACGCCTCTGTAGGGGCCTGGCAACAAGGCAGCATCATCGCCCTGGATCGCCCCTTGGGTGAACTGCTGGTGGACCTGTCGCGCTATCGCACCGGGGTGCTGCGCTGTGATCCCCGCATTGCCCAGCTGAAGGTTTCTGGCGCGTTCCCCATCGATGACACTGACCGGGCATTGGCTGCACTGGAGACCGGGTTTGCGCTGCGCGTCACGCGCTACAGCCGTTTTTGGGTCACCGTATCGCCGCCCCCTCCCCCAGCGGGCTGAAAAAACTTTCGCGGGTTTTGCACTTTTCTTACACGACGTTCGGCTCATCCCCCAAAGGGTTCTATTGATCGTTTTCAGGGGGAGGATAGGTATGTCTGCTGTGTTCAAGCGTGGTCGTCTGGCGACTGCAATAAATGTCGGGCTGTTGGCGGCAACCACCGCCGGCGCCTGGCCCATGACGACGTATGCAGCGCCGCAGCCGACGCAGCAAAGTGCCGTCCGGTCGTACACTATTGCGGGGGGCAGCCTGACTGAAGTCCTCAGCCGCTTCGCCAGTGCGGCGGGCGCTGCGATTTCGTTCGATGCCCGGCAAACAGACGGTTTGCAGAGCCCCGGCCTGAAAGGTGCGTTCGGTGTCAGCGAGGGCTTTACCCAGATTCTGGCAGGCAGCGGCCTGCAGGCCGAGCCGCGGTCAAACGGCACTTATGTGCTGCAGGCGGTGCCGTCGTCGGGCTCGGCGCTGGAGCTGGGGGCCACCAACATCACCAGCCAGGTGCTGGGTGCAACCACTGAAAACAGCGGCTCGTACACCACGGGCGCGGTGACCATCGGCAAGGGCGAGCACTCGCTCAAGGAGACGCCGCAATCGGTCACGGTGATGACGCGCAAGATGATGGACGACCAGAACCTGTACACCATCGATCAGGTGATGGAAAAGACGCCCGGCATCACCGTGTACGACTCGACCATGGGCGGCAAATACTTCTATTCGCGCGGGTTCCGCATGTCGGGCCAGTACCAGTACGACGGTGTGCCGCTGGACATGGGCAACCTCTATGTCCAGGCCGACAGCTTCAGCAGTGACATGGCCTACTACGACCGGGTCGAGGTGTTGCGCGGCGCAGCCGGCATGATGAAAGGGTCGGGCGGTACCGCTGGCGGGGTGAACTTCGTGCGCAAGCGTGGCCTGGCGGCGGCGCATACCGACATCACCCTGTCCGGGGGCAGTTGGGACAACTACCGCGGGCAGCTCGACACCGGTGGGCCGCTGAACGCAGCCGGCACCTTGCGTGGCCGGGCGGTCGTGGCGGAGCAGAGCCGGCATTACTCGGTCGACGATGCCAACCGCAAGGACCAGGTGTACTACGGCGCCCTCGACGTCGATGTCAGCCCCGACACGACTTTGGGCCTAGGCGTTGCCTACGAGGACGTGGATGCCAACCCCTGCTGGGGCGGCCTGCCACGCTACCGGGACCGCAGCGATCTGAAACTCAGCCGCTCGACCTGCCTCGACCCTTCGTGGAATACCTGGCGCAGTCAGCGCACCACGGTGTTCACCGACCTCACCCACCAGCTCGACGAAGACTGGAAGCTCAAGGTGGCGAGCGTTTATACAAAGAACACCCAGGACATCAAGTACGCCTTCGCCTCCGGTGCGGTGACGCCTGGCATTGATACCACTGGCATGCTGGGCAGTATGTATGACTATGACCAGGTCGATTACGGCCTGGATGCCTATGTGGATGGCAAGTTTGATGCCTTCGGCCAGCAACATGAACTGGTGCTGGGCATGAACGCCAGCCGCTCGAAGAAAGATGACTTCTACTCGGTGGCGTTCCTTGCGCAACGGCAGAACGTGTTCAACCCCGACAAGTTCATCCCTGAGCCGGATGACAGCTACTTCATCGAGCACTCGTCGCGCGGTGGCCCGGTCAAGTCCGTGACCACACAAAAAGGCCTCTACTCGACCCTGCGCCTGAAACTGGCCGACCCGTTGACCCTGGTGATGGGGGGCCGGGTGAGTTGGTATAACGCCGAGACCGATACCGTCTTCATCGACACCGCCACGCCGCCGCAGCACTCCAACGCCCGCGAGACCGGGCAGGTCACGCCCTTTGCCGGCGTGCTGCTGGACCTGAACGAAAACCTGACGGCCTACGCCAGCTACTCGGACATCTTCACCCCGCAAGGCAGCTACCGGGACGAACAAGGTTCGGCGCTCAAACCGCTGGTGGGCCAGAGCTATGAACTGGGGATCAAGGGGGCCTGGTTCGACGGGCGTTTGAACGGCGCCTTCAACCTGTTCCGCACTATTCAGAAGGACCAGGCGCAGACCGACTACAACTCGTCGTGCCCCTCCTCGGATGGCTACTGCTATGTCAACGCTGGCAAGGTCCGCGCCCAGGGTTTCGAGGCCGAGATCAGCGGCGAAGTCATCGAGCGCCTGCAATTGCTGGCGGGCTACACCTACACCCAGACCAAGACCCTCGACGATATCGACACCAGCCTGAACGGCGCGGCGTTCAACAGCTATGTGCCTCGGCACGTGCTGCGCCTGTGGGGCGAGTACGCACTCGGTGGCGCTTTTGAGCGGTTCAGCCTGGGTGCCGGGGTGAATGCGCAGAGCGATAACTTCCGGGTTTCGCCTGCCAGTGGCGAGAAGATCAGCCAGGCGGGGTATGCGGTGTGGAATGGCCGGATCGGTTACCGGATCGACGATACCTGGTCGGTGGCCCTTAACGGCAACAACCTGTTCGACAAGCGTTATTACGCCAGTATCGGGACGGAGACGTTTGGTAATTATTATGGGGAGCCGCGTAATTTCATGGTGTCGGTCAAGGCCAGTTTTTGATGTGAGGGTGGGTGGCGGTAGATTGAGATAGGGCCGCCAGGTGCATGGCGATGGATTTGCAGCGCCTGTCAGATCGAGCGCCGCCCGCGCGGCGCTTCGCAGCACAAGGCTGCTCCTACATTTTTGGGGCCAATTATTCCTGAGGCGGTCGCGCGCAGATATCACAGGCCTCACTGGCCTGAAACAGATGTAGGAGCAGCCTTGTGCTGCGAAGCGCCGCGCGGGCGGCGCTCGATCTCATAGGCGCCGCAAAACTCAAGACATGCACCCACACCCAATCATCAAAAATTCTGACAACAATCGTCTTCCATCATCAGTCAAAACGGGCATAAATTCTCTACCGTCAACCCCCAGCACCAACGGTAGAGCCCAATGCCCAGCCACCACCAAACGCCCGCCTCCCCTGCCCTGGACATCCTGATCCAGCGCTCCGCCCTGCCCAGCCCTGCGCTCAGCGAGGCCCAGGCACACGCCTTGCTGCAGGCGCACTACAGCCTGGCGGGCAGCCTGTCATCGCTGGGCAGCCAGCAAGACTTGAACTTCCGCGTGGATGCCGCCCAGGGCCGTTTCGTGCTCAAGGCCTGCCACGGCAGCTATGCCCAGGTCGAACTGGAGGCCCAGCATGCCGCGCTGGCGTACCTGCGCGAACAGGGCTTGCCGGTACCCGCAGTGCGCCCGGCGCAAAACGGGCAGGCATTGCTGGCCCTGGACATCGACGGGCAACCGCTGCGGGTGCGCCTGCTTGACTACATCGACGGCCAACCGCTGACCCGCCTCAAGCACATGGCGCCGCGCCTGATTGCCGAGCTGGGCGGGCTGTGCGCGAAAGTGGATCAAGCCTTGGCCGAGTTTGACCACCCCGGCTTGAACCGCACCCTGCAATGGGACCCGCAGCACGCGCAGGCGTTGATCCAGCACCTGCTGCCGGTGCTGCAGGACGCCGGGCAACGCGCCCGTGTCGAGCAAACCACTCAACTGGCTGCCGAGCGCCTGGCGCCGCTGGTGGAGCAGTTGCCAAGCCAAGCTGTGCACCTGGACATCACCGATGACAACGCCGTATGGGCCCGCGATGACGAGCGCCAGTGGCAGGTGCAGGGTGTCATCGATTTTGGCGACCTGCTGCGTACCTGGCGCATTGCCGACCTCTCGGTGACCTGCGCGGCACTGCTGCACCATGCCGAAGGCGACCCACTGCGCATTCTGCCGGCGGTGCGGGCCTACCAGGCCCTCAACCCGCTGAGCGAAGCCGAGCTGCGTGCCCTGTGGCCGCTGGTGCTCAACCGCGCTGCGGTGCTGGTGCTGAGCAGCGAGCAACAGCTGGCTGTAGACCCGGGCAATCAGTACATCCGCAACAACATCGCCCACGAATGGGAAATTTTCGACACGGCTACTGCCGTGCCATTCGCGCTGATGGAGGCGGCTATTCTGCTGGCGGCCGGTATTCAACCCAGCCGGCCCGACCTGGCCAGTTGCGCGCCCCTGCTGCCTGAACGGGTCGGCCAGCCAGTGGCTCGCCTCGACCTGGGCGTGCTCAGCCCGCACTGCGAAGCAGGCAACTGGGAACAGCCAGGCTTCGACCAGCGCCTGCTGGCTGCACAACCGGCCCCGGCGTGCACGCTGCATGGCCAGTATCGCCTGTCACAAACCCATATCGACCGCGCTGAAGAACCTGCCACCTGCGCGCTGGGTGTCGAATTGCATGTGCCTAACGCCAGCACCGTGCAGGCGCCGCAGGCCGGTACCTGGCAGCGCCATGGCGATGGCCACGGCTGCCTGCGCACACCCCACTGGAGCTTGTGGCTAGGTGGCCTGGAGGATGCTCCGGCAGATGGGCAGGCCCTGGCAAAAGGTCAAAAATTGGGCAGCAGCGGTGGCTTGCTCAGCATTCAGCTGTGCCTGGATAACGACGCCCGCCCGCCGTTTTTCGCCACCCCCTCCCAGGCCCCTGCCTGGCTGGCGCTGTGCCCGTCGCCTGCCGCGCTGCTGGGCTTTGATTGCGACGCCGAACCGCTGCCCGATGCACAGGCGCTGCTGGCACGTCGTGATGCCAGCTTCGCCCGTTCGCAAAAGCACTACTACGCGCAACCGCCCCATATCGAACGCGGCTGGCGCAATTACTTGATCGACATGCAGGGCCGGTCTTACCTGGACATGCTCAACAACGTGGCCGTGCTTGGCCACGGGCACCCACGCATGGTGGCGGAATCGGCGCGGCAATGGTCGCTGCTGAACACCAACTCGCGCTTCCACTACGCGGCCATCGCCGAGTTCTCCGAGCGCCTGCTGAAGCTGGCGCCAGCAGGCTTCGACCGGGTCTTTCTGGTCAATAGCGGCACCGAGGCCAACGACCTGGCCATTCGCCTGGCCTGGGCCTACAGCGGTGGGCGCGACCTGCTCAGCGTGCTGGAGGCCTACCACGGCTGGTCGGTGGCTACAGACGCCATTTCCACCTCTATCGCCGACAACCCGCAAGCCTTGGAAACCCGGCCAGACTGGGTGCACCCGGTCGAGGCACCGAACACGTTCCGTGGGCGCTTCCGTGGTGCCGACAGCGCCGCCGACTACCTGCGCGACGTCGACGCCAAGCTGGCCGACCTTGATGCTTGTGGCCGCCAACTGGCCGGCTTCATCTGTGAGCCGGTGTACGGCAACGCCGGGGGCATCTCGCTGCCAGCGGGCTACCTGCAGGACGCCTACGCCAAGGTGCGCGCCCGCGGTGGCGTGTGCATCGCCGACGAGGTGCAGGTGGGTTATGGCCGACTGGGCGAGTACTTCTGGGGCTTCGAGGAGCAAGGGGTGGTGCCCGACATCATCACCATGGCCAAGGGCATGGGCAACGGCCAGCCGCTGGGGGTAGTGATCACCCGGCGCGAAATCGCCGAGGCGCTGGAGGCGCAGGGTTACTTCTTCTCATCGGCGGGGGGCAGCCCGGTCAGTTGCCGCATCGGCATGGCGGTGCTGGACGTGATGCAAGAGGAAGGGCTGTGGGACAACGCCCGCGACACCGGCCGCTACTTCAAGGCGCGCTTGCAGGCGCTGGTCGACAAGCACCCGCTCGCAGGTGCGGCGCATGGCTCGGGCTTCTACCTGGGGCTTGAGTTGGTACGCGACCGGCAGACGCTGGAGCCTGCGACCGAGGAGACCTTGCTGCTGTGCGACCGCTTGCGTGACCTGGGCATCTTCATGCAGCCGACCGGCGACTACCTGAACATCCTCAAGATCAAACCACCGATGTGCACCACACGGGCGAGCGTGGACTACTTTGTCGACAGCGTGGACCGTATCCTGTCGGAAGATCTGTAACCTGCCCGAGAGGGATTGTTATAGGCTGTGAGGCCAGTGCCTTCGCACTATCCCGATCCCCTGTAGGAGCAGCCTTGTGCTGCGAAGAGGCCATAGGACCGCACAGTGAATCTTGCTGCTGTCACCGGCCTCTTCGCAGCACAAGGCTGCTCCTACACGCTACGCGGCTCAACCGATCAATCAGGTTTTCTGACAATGGCCTTCACCAGCGACTCACTTGCAGTTTTTCTGGCCGTACTGGAGGCAGGGTCATTTTCCGCAGCAGCGCGCAAGCTGGGCCGCGTGCCTTCGGCCGTGAGCATGGCCATCGCCCAGCTGGAAGCCGAGCTGGACATGGCCCTGTTCGACCGGGCCACGCGCAAAGCCTTGCCAACCAGCGCCGCCTTGGCCCTCGAACCCCAGGCCCGGCAGGTGATCTGCCAGCTCAACCTGCTCGACGCCCAGGCCCTGCAACTGCACAAGGGGCTGGAAAAGCGCCTGACCATCGCCATGGCCCCAGAGCTGCAAACCGGCCGCTGGAGCCAGCCGCTGGAAACCCTCGCGCAAGAATTCCCAAGCCTTGAGATCGAAGTGCGTTCGGCCACGCAAGCCGAAGCGATTCGTTTGCTGCATGACGGCAGCGTGCAGCTGGCGCTGGTTTTCGAACGGCCCGGCATCGATGAACGTGAGTCGTTTCTTGAAGCCGGCAGCCAGCTGCTGGTCGCCGTCGCGTCCCCCCGCCACCCCGCCGGGCGCAACAGCGGCACGCCACTGCCCGAAGAAGCCTTCGCCGAGCAACGGCAAATCATCGTGGCCTCCGGCAAAGCCACCGGCTCCGACCCGCGCATGGTGTTGTCGCGGCGCATCTGGCTGACCGACAGTTATCTGGCTACGCTGGATCTGGTGCAATCCGGCCTGGGGTGGGCCTACCTGCCGCAGCCGCTGGTCGAACCGTTGATTGCCTCGGGCGCCTTGGCCGAGGTGCGCTTCGACAACATGGCCAGCCGCTTACGGCTGTGGGTCGACATCATCTGGGTCAAACCGCGGCCACTGGGCCTGGGCGCGCGGCGCTACCTGGAAGTCGTACGGCAACTGTTCGAAAAGGAGCCGCCAAGGGCCTGACCACGCGCAATGGCCGTCCGGCCGACAACCCGCGGGCACGCCCGCAAGCGAGGCAAACATGCGTCCTTTGATTAGAGCGTTCTACCTGCTGTCGCTGTTCACCTTCGCCAGCCTCGCCCAGGCGGCCGAAACCCCCAGGCAGATCGTCGACGCCTACATGGCAGCCTGGAACGCCCATGACGCCGAAAAGGCCGCCAGCTACCTGGCCAAGGACGCCGAGTACTTCGACGTCACCGTCGGCACCCCGCAAAAGGGCCGCGAAGCCGCACGCGACAACGTGATCAAGGTGTTCGTGGGCGCGGTGCCAGACCTCAAATGGAAGATCAACGGCACGCCGATCGTCGACAAGGACGGCATCGCCTTCCAGTGGACCTTCAGCGGCACCAACACTGGCGCCTGGGACGCGCAAACGCCCGCCACCCACAAAGCACTGTCGTTCGATGGGGTGAGCTATGTGAAGGTCAAAGACGGCAAGATCATCTACCAAGGGGACTACTACGACGCCCTGGGCTTGCACAAGCAGTTAGGGTGGTAACAGCGGCCGGCATCATCAGGCGGGCGCGACCAACCGGTAGCCGACGCCCGCCTCAGTGATGATGAAACGCGGCGCCATGGGGTCATCCCCGAGTTTTTGCCGCAGGTGCCCGACCACGATCCGCAGGTAGTGGGTATCGTCCACATGGGTCGGCCCCCAAATGTCCTTGAGCAACTGCTGCTGGGTAATCACCCGGCCCGGGTGCCCGGCCAGCTGGGCCAGCAACGCATACTCCTTGCGGGTCAGCGCCACCTCGACGCCCTCCAGGGTCACACGGCGGAAGGCAAAGTCCACGGTCAACGGCCCGAAACTGGCCGCCACCTCGCCCCCGCCGGCCTGCGGCACCTGGCGCAGCAAGGCGCGCACCCGCGCCAGAAACTCCTGAATACCAAACGGCTTGGTCACGTAGTCATTCGCGCCGCCGTCCAGCGCATCGACCTTCTGCACCTCACTGGCCCGCACCGACAGCACCAGCACCGGCACTGCGCTCCACTCACGCAGTTCGCGCAGCACTTGCTGGCCGTCCATGTCCGGCAGGCCGAGGTCGAGCACCACCAGGTCGGGCTTCCCCAAGGCAGCCTGCGCCAGGCCCTCGCTACCGGTGGCGGCCTCGATCACCTTGTAGCCCTGGGACGTCAGGCTGATGCGCAAAAACTTGCGGATCTGCGGTTCGTCGTCGATGACCAGGAGGGTGGCGGACTGGCTCATGGGGCTTCGCTTTCGGCTTCAGGTTGAGGGGGCAGCGGCAAGCATAAAGTGATGCCGGTGCCCTGGCCATCGATCCCTTCACCCACCAGGATCTGCCCGCCATGGGCGCCGATCATGCCCTGGCAGATCGCCAGGCCCAGGCCAGTGCCCTGCCCGCCCCGGTCACCGCGGGCGGCGGTGTAGAACATGTCGAAAATCTTCTCCCGCTCGGCCACAGGAATGCCGGGGCCCTGGTCGCTGACGGCAATGCGCAGTTGTTCGCCCTGCACCGACACCTGCAGTTCCAGCCGACCCTGGGCCGGCGAGAAGCGTGCAGCGTTCTCCAGCACGTTGACCAGGGCCTGCTCGATCAGCGCCGCATGCACGAACAGCAACGGCAGCTCGGCCGGCACATCGGTGTGCACGCGCAGGGGGGCGAGCACCACCCGCAGGCGGTTCAGCGCACTGCCGACGATGTCCGCAGGGGCCACCCAGTCGCGGGCCAGTTTTAGACCGCCATGGCCCAGGCGGGTCATGTCGAGCAGGTTCTGGATGTAGCGGTCCAGGCGCTCGGCCTCATTGCGCGTGCCTTCCAGCAGCTCGCGGCGGTCGTCCTCGGGGATCGCCTCGCCCAGCGCCAGCAAGCTGTCAATGCTGCCGCGCATGGCGGTCAAGGGCGTGCGCAGGTCGTGGGAGACTGAGGCTAACAAGGCACTGCGCAATTGCTCGGTTTCGCCATGCAGGCGCGCCGCTTCCAATTGTTCGGCCAGGCGGGCGCGGGCCAGGGCTTGGGCCAGGGGTTGGCCCAGGGCCATGAGCAGGCGCCGGCGCTGGGCGCTGAGCGGGTCGCCAGAGCGCGGGCGCACGCCGAGCAAGGCCAGCGGGTGGTCATCGACCGCCAGAGGCCACCACCACCAGCGGCCATTGGGCAAGGTGTCGCTGCCATGGCCCGCCGCCTGCCCGTGCTGCCAGGCCCACTCGGCGGCGGCGCGCTCGTTGTCGCTGAGGCCGTGGGCCTCGCCGCTGGCCAGGTGCAGCTGGCCTTCGGGGTTACGTTCGAGCAGGCAGACTTGCACATCCTGCCAGCCGTCAAGGTGTTGGCCGGCGGCGTTGAACACCGCTTGGCGGTCGGCGGCAACGGTCAGGCGGCGGGATAAATCAAGCAACTGGTTGGTCTGCGCCTGCGTCTCGCGCAGCGCCTGCAACTGGCGGCGCTGGCGGGCCGCAAGGTTGCCGGTGAGGGCCGCCATCAGCAGGAAGAACACCAAGGTCAGCACGTCTTCCTCGCGCTGGATGCTGAACGAGAAATTGGGCGGGATGAACAGGAAGTCGTAGGTCAGAAACGACAGTGCGGCGCAGGCCAAGGCCGGCCCCAGGCTGCTGCGCACCGCAACCAGTAGCACGGCGGCAAGGAACACCAGGGAGATATTGGGCAGCGCCAGCACGCTGGACACGGCCCACGACAAACCGGCCGCCAGCAGTGTGGCAAGCAGGGCCAGCAGGTAGTGCCGCCACACCCATACCCGTTGCACCGCCGCACTGGCCGGGGCCGGCTGGGCATCGCGGTCGAGCACGTTGATCTCCAGGCCGTGGCTTTCGCGCAGCAGCCGCGCCGCTACACCGGCGCCGAAGAAGCGACGGCGCAGGCGATCACGCGACTGCCCCACCAGCACCAGGCTGGCCCGCCGCTCGCCGGCATGCTGGATCAGCGTGCGCGCCACTTCACCAGCGCGCAGCAGCACCACTTCGCCGCCCAGGCGCTCAGCCAGTTGCTGCGCGGCCTGCAGGCGTTGGCGTGCGGCTTCGTCGCGCAGCTTACCGTTGTCGACATGCACCAGGCTCCAGGGCAGGTGCCGGCGTTGTGCTACGCGGCTGGCGTGGCGCACCAGGCGTTCGGCCTGGTCGTCGCCATCGATGCCCACCAGCAGGCGCCCGCGCAGGGCCGGAGCTTCCTGCCCGCGCTGGCGGTAGCCGTGGGCCAGGTCGGCGTCGACCTGGGCGGCGGCGGTCTGCATGGCCAGTTCGCGCAATGCGGTGAGGTTGGTCTGGGAGAAATAGGCATCGATCGCAGCCCGCGCCTGCTCTGGCACGTACACCTTGCCTTCGCGCAAGCGCTCCAGCAATTCGCGCGGTGGCAGGTCGATCAAGACCAATTCGAACGCTTCCTGCAGTACCCAGTCCGGCAGGGTTTCGCGCACCTGCACGCCGGTGATGTCGCGGACCTTGTCGTTGAGGCTTTCCAGGTGCTGGACGTTGACCGTGGTGTACACGTCGATGCCGGCGGCGAGCAGTTCCTGAACGTCCTGCCAGCGCTTGGCGTGGCGGCTGCCGGGGGCGTTGGTGTGGGCCAGTTCGTCGACCAGGGCCAACGCAGGTGCGGCCTTGAGCAGGCCGTCGAGGTCCATTTCCTCAAGGGTGACGCCGCGGTACTCGCAGCGCAGCAGGGGCTGCTGGGGCAGGCCACCAAGCAGCGACTCGGTTTCGGCGCGGCCATGGGTTTCGACGACCCCGGCCAGCAGCTGTACGCCCTGGCGTTGCTGGCTGTGGGCGGCTTGCAGCATGGCGTAGGTCTTGCCCACACCCGGTGCGGCGCCAAGGAACACCTTCAGCCTGCCGCGACCTTCGCGCGGGAGGTTGGCCAACAGCGCGTCTGCGCGGGCGGAATCACTCATGTTTCATCCTTCGATTGTGCGGCGATCGGTGAATCTGGGCCTGCTTTGCAGGCCTTCGCGGGCAAGCCCGCTCCTACAGGGACCGCGCCACATTCTGCAGCTGCGCTATTACTGTGGGAGCGGGTTTACCCGCGAAGGGCCGCAACGCGGCCCAACTGTCAGCGACCCAATATCTCCAGGGCCTGGTTCAGCGCCAGGACATTGACCACAGGCGGCCCGATCAATGGGTGGAGGGTGGCCTCTTCCACCAGGGCTTGCAAGCGCTCAACAGGCACCTTGCGAGCCGCTGCCACCCGCGCTACCTGATAAGCCACCGCCTCCGGCGGCAAATGCGGGTCCAGGCCACTGCCTGAGGTGGTCAGCAAGGCTTGCGGCACAGGCCCTTGCTCAGCCCGGTACAGCCTCGCGGCCTCGCTGCCTACCCGCTCGGCCAGCGCCGGGTTGCTCGGCGACAGGTTGCTGGCACTGCTGGCAACCGTGGCATAAGCCCCTGCCGAGGGCCGCGAATGGAACCAGCCATCGCCTTGGAAATCCTGGGCGATCAGTGCCGAGCCGCGCACCTCGCCGCGCGCGTCACGCACCAGGCTGCCATTGGCCTGTTCAGGGAAGGCGACCTGGGCAATACCGGTCACCGCCAGCGGGTACAACGCGCCGGTGACCAGCGTCATCAACAAGGCCAGGCTCAAGGCCGGGCGTACATAAGTGTTCATGGCGGCCTCCTCAGACCAGGTGCAAGGCATTGAGCAGCATGTCGATCAGCTTGATCCCGGCGAACGGCACGATGATCCCGCCCAGCCCGTAGATCAGCAGGTTGCGCCGCAGCAGGTGGGCCGCGCTCGCCGCGTGCACCCGCACACCGCGCAGCGCCAGCGGGATCAACACGATGATGATCAGCGCGTTGAACACGATCGCCGACAAGATCGCGCTCTGCGGGCTGGCCAGGTGCATCAGGTTGAGCACGCCCAGCTGCGGGTAGATGGCCGCGAACAACGCCGGCAGGATGGCGAAGTACTTGGCCACGTCGTTGGCAATCGAGAAGGTGGTCAAGGCGCCACGGGTCACCAGCAGTTCCTTGCCCACCTGGACCACGTCGAGCAGCTTGGTCGGGTCGCTGTCCAGGTCGACCATGTTGGCCGCCTCACGGGCTGCCTGGGTGCCGTCGTTCATGGCCATGCCCACATCAGCCTGGGCCAGCGCCGGGGCGTCGTTGGCGCCGTCGCCGCACATGGCGACCAGGCGGCCGTCGTTTTGCTCCTGACGGATGCGCGCCAGCTTCTTCTCTGGGGTGGCCTCGGCCAGCACGTCATCGACCCCGGCCTCGGCGGCAATGGCAGCGGCCGTCAGCGGGTTGTCACCGGTCACCATCACGGTGCGGATGCCCAGCTTGCGCAGCTCGGCATAGCGCTCGCGAATACCGGGCTTGACCACGTCCTTGAGGTGGATCACCCCAAGCAAGCGCTTGTCGACACACACCAGCAGCGGCGTGCCGCCACTCTGGGCAATGCGCTCGACCTCGCGGGCCAATGCCGGCGGCATTTCCAGCCGTTGCAGGCCAACGAATGCCAGCACCGCATCGACAGCACCCTTGCGGTAGCGGTGCTGCTGGAAGTCGACACCCGACAACCGCGTCTCGGCGCTGAAGGCGATCGGTTCGAGCTGCTGCCCAGAGGGTTCGACGAAGTCGTGCAACTGGCGCAGGTACTCGACGATCGATTTGCCCTCGGCCGTGTCATCGGCCAGCGAGGCGAACAAGGCACCCTCCCCCAGCTCCTTGGCGGTGACGCCCGGCGCGGCATGCAGCGCGCTGCAGCGGCGGTTGCCGAAGGTGATGGTGCCGGTCTTGTCGAGCATCAGGGTGTGCACGTCGCCCGCAGCTTCCACCGCGCGGCCGGAACGGGCAATGACGTTGAGCCGGACCAGGCGGTCCATGCCGGCAATACCAATGGCCGACAGCAAGCCGCCGATGGTGGTGGGGATCAACGTCACCAGCAGTGCGGCCAGGAAGATCAACGGCAGGCTACCGCCGACAAAGTGGGCGAACGGCTGTAGGGTCACGACCACGATCAGGAAGATCAGGGTCAGGCCAATCAGCAGGATATCCAGGGCAATCTCATTGGGCGTTTTCTGCCGTTTGGCCCCTTCGACCAAGGCGATCATGCGGTCCAGGGTCGATTCGCCAGGGTTGCTGGTGATGCGGATCAGCAACCAGTCAGACACCAGCCGCGTGTTGCCGGTGACCGCCGAACGGTCGCCGCCGGACTCGCGGATCACCGGGGCCGACTCACCGGTGATGGCCGCCTCGTTGACCGCCGCGATGCCTTCGATTACCTCACCATCACCCGGGATCAGTTCACCCGCGATCACCTTGACCACATCGCCCTTGCGCAGCGCGGTCGCGGCAACCGTTTCGAAAGCGCCAGCGCTGTCGCGACGCTGGGCACTCAACCCCTGGCTCCCAGCCTTGAGGCTGTCGGCGCGGGCCTTGCCACGGCCTTCGGCGAGGGCTTCGGCGAAGTTGGCGAACAGCACGGTAAACCACAGCCACAAGGCAATTTGCACCGCCACTGTTGTGCTCACGCCACTGCCGGGGGCAAAACACAACACAGTGGTCAGCGCGGCAGTCAGCGCCACCACCAGCATCACCGGCGAGCGCTTGAGCTGCCGAGGGTCCAGTTTAACGAAGGCCTGGATCAGGGCCGGGCGCCAGAGCGCGGCGAAGCGGGTCTGGTCCTTGGCGCTGTGGGGGGCTTTTACTTCAGGAATGGGCATGTTCATGGTGGTTCCTCAGAAGCCCAGGCTCAGGTGTTCGGCAATTGGCCCGAGGGCCAAGGTCGGCAGGAAGGTCAGGCCACCCACCAACAGGATGGTCACTAGCAACAGGCCGGTGAACAGCGGGCCGTGGGTGGGGAAGCTGTTCAGCCCCTGGGGTGCGCTCTTTTTCGCCGCCAGGCTGCCGGCCAGGGCCAATATCGGCAGGATGTAGCCGAAGCGGCCGACCAGCATGGCCAGGCCGACCATCAGGTTGTGGTACACCGTGTTGGCGCCAAAACCAGCAAAGGCCGAACCGTTGTTGGCGGTGCCGGAGGTGTAGGCGTACAGCAGTTGGCTAAAGCCATGGGCACCGGGGTTGCTCACCGCCGCCGCCGGGCCCGGCAGGCTGGCGGCGATAGCGCCCAGCACCAGCACGCCGACCGGCATCACCAGCAAGGTCGCCACCAGCAGTTGCACCTCACGCGCCTGCAGCTTCTTGCCCAGATATTCCGGGGTACGGCCAATCATCAGGCCGGCCAGGAACACGGCGATCAGCACGAATAACAGCATGCCGTAGAGCCCCGCACCGACGCCGCCGAAGATCACCTCGCCGACCATCATGTTGACCATCGCAACCATGCCGGTCAGCGGGTTGAGGCTGTCGTGCATGGCATTGACCGAGCCATTGGAGGCTGCCGTAGTGGTCACTGTCCACAGCACCGAACCGGTGGTGCCGAAGCGGCTTTCCTTGCCTTCCAGCGGCGCGCTTTGCTGCACCTGCGCGCTCTGCAAGGCCGGGTTGGGCTGGTATTCGGACCACAGCGCTGTAGCCCCACCGATAAGGAACAGGCTCAGCATGCAGGCAAGAATCGCCCGGCTCTGGCGCAGGTCTTTCACGTAATGGCCGAAGGTGAACACCAGCGCCGCCGGGATGAGAATGATCGACGCCACCTCGAACAGGTTGCTCCAGGCCGTGGGGTTTTCGAACGGGTGTGCCGCGTTGACGCCGAAGAAGCCGCCGCCGTTGGTGCCCAACTGCTTGATGGCGATCTGGCTAGCCGCCGGGCCGAGGGGGATGGCCTGGTCAGTGCCTTGCAGGGTCAGTGCGTGCGCATAGTCGGCAAAGGTCTGCGGTACACCCTGCCACACCAGCAGCAGGGCCAGCACCAGGCACAGGGGCAACAACCCATAGAGCGTGGCCCGGGTCATGTCGACCCAGAAGTTGCCCAGGGTGGCGGCCGAACGGCGGGCAATGCCGCGGCACAGGGCCACAAGTACTGCCAGGCCAGTGGCAGCACTGACGAAGTTCTGCACCGTCAGGCCCAGCATCTGGCTCAGGTAGCTGACCGATGACTCGCCGCTGTAAGCCTGCCAGTTGGTGTTGGTGACGAAGCTTACGGCGGTGTTGAACGCCAGCGACCATTCCTGCCCGGGCAGTTGCTGTGGGTTGAGCGGCAAGTAGCCCTGCAACAACAGCACGGCAAACAACAACAGGAACCCGGCCAGGTTGAAGGCCAGCAACGCCAGAGTGTATTGCTTCCAGTTCTGCTCCTGGTCGGCGCGTACGCCTGCCAGTCGATAACAGGCCTGCTCAACCGGGCCCACCACCGGTGATAGCCAGGTGCGCTGGCCTTCCATCACCTTGTAGTAGAACCGCCCAAGCCAAGGTGCCGGTAGCAGCACGATGGCGAAAAACGCCAGTAACAAGGCAAAGTCGTAACTGTGCATGGCCACTCCCTAGCTGCGATCGGCGCGCAGCAGCGCCATCAGCAGGTAAATCGCCAATGCCACTGCCAGCAGCAGTGACAGCCCGTCGAGCATGTTCATGTGTGGAGCTCCCCGTGGTGCGGCGCTTGGGCCGCTTTGGGGAAATTGTCCGAGGGAGGGGCGTAAAGGGGCGAGATCGAGGGATGGATCAACGCATAAAGAAAGTGTAAAAACGCAGCCCCTTGTAGGAGCGGCCTTGCGTCGCGAAAGGGCTGCATAGCAGCCCCAGCGATTATCGTGGTAACGCTGAAATCTGGGGCTGCTTTGCAGCCCTTTCGCGACGCAAGGCCGCTCCTACAGGGGCTGCTGCCCGGCGTTGCGGCTCCAGTCCAGCAGCAGGCTATACCCCACCGCCAGCAAAGTCGGCCCGATGAATAGGCCAATGAAGCCAAAGGCGATCAACCCGCCGAACACACCCAGCAGCACGATGACCAGCGGCAGGTTGCCGCCACGGCTGATCAGGTAGGGCTTGAGCACGTTGTCCACGCCGCTGATGACGAAGGTGCCCCAGATACCCAGGAACACCGCCATGCCGTACTCCCCTTTCCACGCCAACCAGGCCGTCGCGGGGATCCACGCCAGGGGTGGCCCCATGGGGATCAGGCTGAGCATGAAGGTCACCAGGCCCAGCACGATGGCCCCGGGGACGCCGGCAATCAGGAAGCCGATCAGCGCAAGCAAGGCCTGGGCCGCTGCCGTGCCGATGACGCCGTTGACCACGCGTTGCACGGTGCCCGCCACCAGGTCCAGGTAGTACTCGGCGCGATCGCCGGTCAAGCGCTGCAACAGGCGCAGCACGAACGCTGACAGGCGCGGGCCGTCACGGTAGAAGAAGAACACGAAGACCAGGCTCAAGCTCAGTTCGAGCATGCCGCTGCCAATCTGCGCACTGCGCGCCAGCAACCAGTTGCCCACCTGGCCCAGGTAAGGCTTGATCGAAGCGATCAAGGCCGCACCTTGCTGGTCGAGCGATTGCCACCAATTGACCATGCGCTCACCCACCAGGGGAATGCTGCCCAGCCAGGCCGGCGCCTCGGGCAGGCCATCCACCTGCACATCACGGACAAACGCCGTGGCATCACGAATGTGATCCGCCAGGTTGAAACCCAGCCATACCAGCGGCAACGCCACGATAAGGATCCAGGCCGCCGTCAGCAGGCTGGCGGCCAACGTTTCGCGCCCGCCCAGCGCACGCGTCAGCAAGCGCATCAGCGGCCAGCTGGCAAAGGCCAAAATGGCGCCCCACAGCAGCGCCGAAATGAATGGTGCCATGACCCACAACGCAGCGCCGAGCAGCGTCAACAGGACGATCTGGATCAGCAGGCGGTCATTATTGGCCATGGCGGTGCTCGTTCAACGGATCAGTTCCAGGTGCAGGCCATCGGTGGGGGCGTTGCCGACCTCGAGCCGGTTGCTGCGCACGCCCGCCTTGACCAGTTGCTCACGCCACGCTTCGGCCTCTTTGCCGCTGAGGCTGGCGCGCAAGGTGCTGTCCAGGTTGAGGCTACGCCCCAACAACGCCACCCAGGCAGGTTGCGGCGTGCTCAGGTCAGGGTAGTCGAGCTTGCCGGTGTCGCGCATTTCGCGCAGCACCGTGGCGGCCGTGGGCAGCAGCTCACCCAGCGGGCTGGCGGCGACGAACTCTTCCACGTGCAGGTAGGCGCGGCGGTTGCCGCGGGTGACGCTGTACAACGCCACCAGTGTGTCGGCCTCTTCTGCAGAACGGCGCAGGAGGATGAACGCCTGCTGCTCGTCACCGCCATTGAGCCGTGCACTGCCGAATACATCATTGGCCCAAAGGCTGGCTTCGCCGCAGTCGCGGCCCTGGCACCAGAACAACGGGTAACCCCCGTCGTGTTGCAGTGCTTCGCGGGCGCTGGTGAACGCTTCGCGGGCCGTGCGCTCCACCGGCAGTTCATAGGTGACCGAGCTGACCTGGCCACGGCTTTCGACCTTGTCGTCGACCCGCAGGCGGCCGCTGATCTTGCGCAAAGGCCCCATGGGGTACACGCGCTCCTGCTCCACTGCAGGGCGTTGGTCGACCACTTTGGCATCCACGGGAACGGGCAGGCTACCTGCCCACAGCAAGGGGCTGGCGAGCACGAAGCAGGCAGCGAGGGTAGTACGGAGGGTTACGGGCGCGCTCATCGGCAGCCCAGTCGGCGCGGAGCGCCGAAGCTAAGGTCCAGCGTGTCTGGCATGTGCATGGTTGTCTCCCTGTTCAACCCGCCAAGCCTCGGCACTTGTCCGGTGCAAGTCAAGCAAAGCCAAAGAAGCGATTGAAACAGTCTGCGACAAGGGCCGCGCCCTGCTCATCGTTCAGGTGCAGGTGATGCCCCCCAGGCAGCGTCACCTGCTCAAAGCGTAGCTGCTCCAGCAACTCAGTGTGGCGCGCCAGCATGCCGTCGGCGGCCACCACCAGGCAGGCCGGGCAACTCACCCGCCTGACAAAGGCCATGGCTTGCGCGTGGCTCAGGCGAACAGGGGACGGCAAGGTCAGGCGGCTGTCGCTGCGCCAGCTGTACCCGCCCGCTACTGGCATCAGCCCACGCCGGGCCAACAGTTCGGCTGCCTCGCGGCTGACGGCGACCATACCCTTCATGCGCGCCTGCACGCCCTGCTCCAACGCCGGGTAGACGGATTTACGTTTGCCATCCAGGCGCAGCTGCGCCTGCAATGCCATGCCCAGGCGTTCACCGGCGTCCTGCTCGGCCCCGGTGGGCGGAATGACGCCATCGATCAGCGCCAGGTGGCTGACCCGCTCCGGCAAGGCGCCCGCCAGTTGCACCGAGATGATCGCCCCCAGTGAATGGCCCAGCAAGGCAAAGCGCTGCCAACCCAACTGCTCGGCCACCCGCAACACATCGTGGGCGTAGTCGGCCAGGGCGTAACTGGCGCCAGGCGGGCGATGCTCCGAGTAACCATGGCCCGCCAGGTCCAGGGCGACGATGCGCAGGCCCTGCAGCCGGGGCGCCAGCCGGGCAAAGCTGTTGGCGTTGTCCAGCCAGCCGTGCAGGGCAATCACCGGCAGCCCATCCTCAGGGCCGAACAGGTGCGCAGCCAGTTCGATATGGCCCAGGCTCAGGCGGATTTCCTCCATGTGCGCGCTCATTCGTGGCTCCAACGGTCGAACAGGCCCTTGATCAGGCTGGCGGTGTCGGTCGGGCGTTCCAGGGGGAACATGTGCCCGCCCGGCACGCTGTGGTACTCGCCTTTGGCCATGCCGCGCACGGCCAGCGTGTGGTGCCGGCGGATCACGTTGCTGCGCTCGCCGCGCACCATCGCCAGTGGTACCTGCAGTTGCCGGGCAGGTGCTGGGCTGGCGTGGGGGATGCTGCGGTAGATACTGATCTCGGTAGCCGGGTCGAAACGCAGGCGAAGCCCTTCTTGCGCGGGCTCCAAGCCATGCTCCAGGTAGGCTTCCAGGCAGTCGGGGTCAAAGTGGCGGAACAAGCGTTTGCTGGCGAAATAGTCCCGTGCGCTGTCGCGGTCGGCAAACGCCTCGCGCCGGCCCAAAGTGCGGCCGGCCGGGGTGATGCGGTCGATAAAGCCAAAACGCTTGGCAGTGCGCAGCAGCCATTGATCGGCGCGGGTCAGCACCGGCGAGTCCAGCATCACCACCCCGCGGTAATACTCGGGGCAACGCAAGGCGGCATGCAAGTGCAGTACCCCGCCCAACGAATGGCCAACCCCCCAGACCGGCGCGTCCCGCTGTGCCAGGTGGTGCAGCAATTCATCGACCAGGTTCTGCCAGTTTTCATTCACCGGGAAGCGCGGGTCGTGGGCATGCTGGGGCAGGTGGTGAACGTGATAGTCCGGCGCCAGGGCAGCGAACAGCTTGCCGTAGGTGGCAGACGGGAAACCATTGGCGTGGGCGAAGAAGATGTGCTGCGACATGGCGCCTGGTCCGGACGGTGGGAGGATGGCCCATTGTCGGCATCGCGGGGCCGCTCGGCAATGTCCGGAAAGGTCATCGGCGAGGGCTATCAGGTCATCGGGTACGCACAAAACTGGCCAGCGAACGCTGCAGGCAGGCCTGCATATAGGCCAGCTGGCTCTCGAGCACTTCACGCGCCAGGCACTGGTCCTCATAGTCGAGCTGCAATCGGCGCAGCGCCAGGCAACTGGTCTGCAGCAAGCGGGACACCCGCAGGCAGGCTTCCTGCAACTCGCCCAGGTCGTCTTTAGCATCGCCCACCTTGCCCATCAGGTGGTAAAGCTTGGCGTCGGCCGAGTCGCGCAACACGCTGTACTGGGCAAAGTCCAGCACCACGCCTTCCTGCACTTTGTCTACTGTGGGTTGCAAGTCCAGTGAACGTAACAGCGCTTGCATATCACCCTTCATCAACTGCTCCCTGCCTGGCCACTCATTCGATGTGGCGCCACGCTAGCAAGCGGTCGAGTGAAGCGGCAACTGGCAGAAATGCCAGTTGCCAAGAGGCGTCAGGCTGGCGAACTGATTGCGCGCAAGGTCATCAGGCCTGCCAACGGCCACTCCCCCTCCAGCTCCGCCAGGCTGGCGGTGCTCATGGGCGCCGGTTGCTGTACATGGCCATGCTCCAGGGCACAGACCAAGGCCCCCACCAGTGGTTGGTGGCTAACCAACAGCACGTGCTCCAGGCCGAGCTTTTCGATTTCACCGATCACCTGCTGCACATTGCTGTCCGGCGTCAGCCAGGCCACGGTGCGCACTGGCGCGGGAAAATCCAAGGTGTCATGCACCAGCGCTGCCGTTTGCTGGGCACGGACATAAGGGCTGGCGATGATGGCCTGCAACGGCTGCCCAAGCAGGCGCGCGGCACTGTGCAGCACCTGCTCGCGGCCATGGCTGGTCAGGCGGCGTTCGGCGTCGCTGTTGGCCCGAGGCTCTGCCTCACCGTGGCGCAGCACCCACAGCTTCACAGCTTGGGCTCTTCGTCACGCACCGGGTGCGGCGCGGGTGCCACAGCATGGGGCGCCTCACCTTCTGGGGCGCGCGGGGCTGGCCAGTCGGCGAATGGCCAAGGCTTCTGGTCGCTGTGAAAGCTGCCGAAGCGGCCGATCTGCGCCAGGTACTGGCTGAGGCTATCGCCGAAGTTCATCAGGCTGGCGCTGGGGGCGCCGTAGACCAAGCGGTAGATCAGCTGTACCAGCACCAGGCCGCCCAACAGCAGCTCGGCCAATTGCCAGACCACCAGGAACACCAACATCCACAGCACCCGCAGGATGATCGACTCGCGCTGGGCGCGTTCGGGCGTATCGTTCATGTGTCGCTCCTTGTTCCGGTCGAAGCCGCTGACGGCTTAATTAAAACCACTGATGGAAATGAAATCGACGTCGGTCTTGGGTTCGGCGCGCATCAGGTGCTCGATCACCTGGTTCAAGGTACGGCCCTCGAACAGGATGGCGTGCAGGCCCGCCACCAGCGGCATGTACACCTGAACTTCCTGCGCCTTGGCCTTGAGCACCTTGAGGGTGTTCACCCCTTCGGCCACTTCGCCCAGCCGATTGACAGCCTGCTCCAGGCTCAGGCCTTGGCCCAGGGCGTGGCCGACCTGATAGTTGCGGCTCTTGGGCGAGGAACACGTAACGATCAGGTCACCGACACCGGCCAGGCCCAGGAAGGTCATGGGGTTGGCACCCTGGCTCACGGCGAAGCGGGTCATCTCGGCCAGGGCACGGGTAATCAGCATGCTCTTGGTGTTCTCGCCCATGCCCAGGGCAACGGCCATGCCGGCAATAATGGCGTAGACGTTTTTCAGTGCCCCGCCCAGTTCGACCCCGAAGCGGTCGGCACTTGCGTAGACGCGGAAGGTACGCCCGTGCAATACCGCCTGCACCTGTTGGCAGAGTTGTTCATCTTCGCTGGCGACCACGGTGGCGGTCAGCGCATGTTCGGCGATTTCGCGGGCCAGGTTTGGCCCCGACAGGACGCCGATACGGGCTTGAGGTGCGATTTCTTCGATGATCTGGCTCATCAGCTTGAAGCTCTGCGCCTCGATACCCTTGGTCAGGCTGACCAGGCCCTTGCCGCGCAACAACTCGGCATGGGGTGCCAGCACGCTGCGCAAGGCGCTCGACGGCAAAGCGACGAACACCAGGTCGCAGGCCTGCAAGGTGCCCAGCAGGTCGTTGACCGGCTCTACGCCGTCGTGCAGGCGAATGCCTTTGAGGTAGCGTGGGTTCTCGCGGTTGACACGCATGGCCTCGGCCTGCTCGGGGTCGCGCATCCATTGGCGCACCGGCACACCGTTTTCCGCCAGCAGGTTCGCCACGGCGGTGCCGAAGCTGCCGCCTCCCAGAACTGCAACAGGCTGCTGTTCAGTCATATCTAATCCGTTAAAGCCAAAAGTTAAGTGGCGACGCTGCATTATACGGTGCGTATTCGACAGGGCCAGTGCCAGCGCCTACGAAAGGGCTGCAAGGAAGCCCTGATCACTGGCAAAAGCCCTGCGGTCGGTTAACATGCCTGTTTCATCCCTGAAACAAGGTCGTACCGTGTTCCCAGGCACGCCTCCTTACCCGCGTCTTCTGCTTCTGACTGCCCTGCTCGGCGGCCCGGCCATGGCCGACGATCTGTTCATCGACAACACCGACCTGCCGCAGGTTCTGACCGCCACCCGGCTCAAACAATCCCCGGCGGCGGTCCCTGGCAGCATGACCGTGCTCGACAGTGAGCTGATCCGCGCCAGCGGCGCCCGCGATATCCCCGAACTGCTGCGCCTGGTGCCGGGCATGATGATCGGCTACGGCGCCGGCAACCAGCCGACGGTCAACTACCATGGCAGCAACGTCAACGACGCGCGGCGCATGCAGGTGCTGATCGATGGCCGCTCGGTGTACCGCGCGGGCCTGGCGACGGTGGACTGGAGCGACATCCCCCTGGCCATGGAAGACATCGAGCGCATCGAGGTGTTCCGCGGCCCCAACACGGTCAGCTATGGCGCCAACGCCTTGATGGCCGTGGTCAACATCCTCACCCGCAACCCGGCGGACAGCCATGGCACGCGCCTCAAGGTCACCCGCGGCGAGGATGGCATCAACGATTTCTACGCCAGCCATGGTTTTGGCTGGGACGGCGGCGACATGCGCCTGTCGGTGTCCGGCCAGCAAGACGATGGCTTCGATCAGGACCAGTACGGCCAGGACTACCGTGACAGCCGCCGCCTCACCCGCTTCAACCTCAGCGCCAGCCACACCCTGGCCCCCGACCAGACCCTGGAATGGCAACTGGCGGCCAAGGAAGGCAGCAACCAGCGCCCCTATACCTACCAGCCGGTGTTCCCCTACGTCACCGAGCGCGGTGACAACACCGACGCCAACGCCAAGGATTACGCGGGTTCGGTACGCTGGAACATCGACTTCAACCCCGAGCACAGCCTGTACGTCCAGGGTTCGGCCCAGCACTTCGACCGCCAGCAAGTCTGGCGCGCCTGCGATGCCGCGCTGTCGTTCAGCCCAGAGCTGACCCGCCTGTGGCAGTTGAACCCGAACTTTGCCGAGCGGGTGGCGCGCGGCGCAAACGCTCCACCGCGCAGCAGCAACCCCGAAGAACAGGCGCTGGTCGATGCCATCAAGGACCAGTGGAACAACCAAGGTGGCCGCGATGTGGTCTGCGGCGATGTCGACCAGAGCACCCGCGAAACCCGCTACGACCTGGAAATCCAGGACACCCTGAGCCTGACCGACAGCCTGCGCCTGCTCAGCGGCATGAACTACCGCTATGATCGTGCCGACTCGCAGACGTACTTCAATGGCAGCCTCGTCGACCAGACCTGGCGCCTGTTCGGCCAGTTGGAATGGCGGGCCGACGAACACTGGATCATCCAGGGCGGGGCGATGTTCGAAGACGCGCGCCTGTCTGGCAGTTCGCTGACCCCACGGGTGGCGGTCAACTACCTGATCACCCCGCGCCATGGCCTGCGTGCGGTCTATTCCGAAGCGGTACGCTCCCCCGACATGTTCGAGAACAACGTCAACTGGAGCTACACGGTCAAAAACCTCAACCCCAGTGCGTTTGGCCAGCCGCACGGTGAGTATTTCGTCAAGACCCGCGGCCCGGGCGACCTCGAGCAAGAGCGCATGCGCTCGCGCGAGCTGGGCTACAACGGCTATTTCAGCGACATCGACCTGAGCATGGATGTGAAGCTGTTCTACGACGAGATCACCGGAATGATCAGCGAGCCTTTGAAGAACAACCAATACATCGCCAGCAACAGCAACAAGGCGCGTTTCACCGGCAGCGAGGCGCAACTGGACTGGCGCCCCACCCTGCGTGACCGCCTGCGCGTGACCTACGCCTACGTCGACGCCTGGGCCAGCAACCCCGACGACCGCCGCCTCAGCGCCCGCAACAGCGGCTCGGCGGGCTGGATGCGCGAGTGGGGCGACGGCTGGTCGAGTGCGCTGTTCTATTACGGTGACGATGCCCTCAACCAGTACCGCTACGAGCGCCTGGACCTGCGCCTGGCCAAGCGCTTCCGGGTACAGGGCAGCAACCTTGAGCTGGCGGCGCTGTGGCAACAACGCCTGGACGATGAGCCCACGACTGCGCTGCAAAACCGCTACGACAGCCGCCACCGCCTGAGTGTTAGCGCGGAGCTGGAGTTCTGATGGCCCGCCTGCTGCGCGTGCTGCTGCTTTGCCTATGGCCCCTGGGGCCGCTGTCCGCCGGTGAAATCTTGCTGGTCGGTGGCGAGGATCAGCCCGGCATTCGCAGCTTCGTCGCCGCATTCGAAAGCCATCGCCCGCATGACCGGGTGCGTTTCCAAACCACTGCCGACTTGCCCCGCCCAAGCCAGCTCAAGGGCGATCAACGCCTGGTGCTGCTTGACAGTGCCGCGCTGGATTGGCGCCTGAGTGAAAACGCCGGGCCACCAGCATTGGCCATGCGGGTCAGCCGAGTACAGGCTGAACAGCGCCTGGGAAAGTCGCGCCCCCCCTTCCTTACACTGCTGTGGAGCGACCCGCCCCTGGCCCGGCAACTGCGCCTGGCGCGCTACCTGCTGCCACAGGCGCAACGCATCGGGGTGCTTTACGGTAGGCAAAGTGCCTTTTTGCTTGATGAACTGCGCCATGCCGCCCGCCCGCTGGGCCTGGAGATCATTGCCCAGGACTGGCCCGACCAACGTGACAGCCGGCCCCTGCAACAGCTGTTAGGCAACAGCGATGTGCTGCTGGGCCTCGACGACCCCGCCCTGTACAACCCCAAGACGGCGAAAAACCTGCTGCTCAGCAGCTACGGCCGGCAAATGGCGTTGATTGGCCCAAATGCCGGCTTCGTTCGCGCAGGCGCCCTGGCCAGCACCTACAGCGACCAGGACGACTGGCTGGCCGTGCTCGACCATTTGCTCGACCAGCCACCCGCGCGCTGGCCGCGAAGCCTTTACCCGGCGCGCTACGGCGTCAGTGGCAACCAGCAGGTGGCACGCGCCCTGGGCCTTGAACCGATCGACCCGAACGCCGCTGCCAAGGCCCTGGCCGAAGGAGAATCCACCCCATGAGCAGACGCCTGAGCTGGGACATCCACACCCGTACCCAGATCATCAGCCTTGGCCCGGCCCTGCTGCTGACCTTGCTGCTGATCAGCTTCTTTACCTTCGTGCGTATCCAGGACTTGCGCCAGGAACTCAACCACACCGGCCAGCTGATCGCCAACCAGCTGGCGCCCGCCTCCGAATACGGGGTTATCTCGGGCAACAACGAGGTGCTCGAAGGGCTGATGCGCGCCACCCTGAGCATTCCGCACGTGCGCTTTCTCGAGGTGCAGGACAGCCGCAACCACATCCTGGTCTACGTCGAGCAGTCCGACGAAAGCGCCAACCGGGCGCAGCAAGTGGAAGTGTTCCAAGCGCCCATCCGCCTTCAGCAAATCCGCCTGGACACCGACTTCCTGCAGCCCGGCAACACCTCCACACCGGCCATTGGCGACGACTACCTGGGGCGGGTGATCGTGGGCATGTCCGATGACGCCTTCAGCCAGCGCCAGCAGGAAATCGTCATCAAGGCGGGCATCCTGGCCCTGTTCGCCCTGCTGTTCACCTTCCTGCTGGCCCGCCGCCTGGCCATGAGCCTGGCCAAGCCGATCAGCGACATGGGCCACGCGGTCAAGGCCATTCAGCAAGGCGAGTACAACACGCCCCTGCCCGTGGTGGATGACAGTGAACTGGGCCATCTGGCGCACCACATCAACAACCTGGCCAACGCCCTGGAGCAAGCCAGTGACGAGCAGAAGCGCGCCATCGCCCAGTTGACCCAGGCCCGTGAAGAAGCCGAACAGGCCAACCGGGCCAAGTCGGACTTCTTGGCGATGATGAGCCATGAGCTGCGCACCCCCATGAATGGCGTGCTGGGCATGCTGCAATTGCTCGAAACCACGCCCCTGACCAGCGAGCAGGCCGAGTACACCGCCGTTGCCAGCGAGTCCACCGGGCACCTGCTCAAGGTCATCAACGACATTCTCGATTTCTCGCGCATCGAACGCACCGCACTGGAGCTGGAGCGCATCGACTTCAACCTCGGCGAGCTGATCGCCAGCAGTGTCCAGTCGTTCCAGCACAGTGCCCAGCAACGTGGCCTTGGCTTGCACCTGAACATGCCGACGGGCATCGAGCACCTGAACGTGAACGGCGACCCCACGCGTATTCGGCAGATTCTGCTGAACCTTGTCGGCAATGCCCTGAAATTCACCGAGCAGGGCCAGGTGCAGGTCGAAGCGCGCTGCCAGGTGCTGGACCGCCAACTGCTGTGGTTTACCTGCAGCGTGCGCGACACCGGTATCGGCATCGACAGCGACCGCCTGGAAATGATGTTCGTCGCCTTCCAGCAGGCCGACAGCTCGATTTCCCGGCGCTATGGCGGCACTGGCCTGGGCCTGTCGATCGCACGTACGCTGGCCGAGCGCATGGGCGGCAAGCTGCGCGGTGAGAGCCGCGAAGGCCTGGGCTCGACCTTTACCCTGGAAATGCCCTTGGCCCTGGCCGCACCGGCCCAGGCGCCACTGCCCGGGGCGGTGCGTGAACAGCGCCCACTTACCGGAAGCGAGCGGGTGCTGCTGGTAGAGGACAACCCGGTCAACCAGAACGTCATCGAAGCCATGCTGCGCAGCCTGGGGCTTGAGGTGAGCGTGGCGGCAGACGGTATCCAGGCGGTCGAACAGGTCAGCCAGCAACCGTTCGCCGCCATTCTGATGGACTGCCGGTTGCCGAACCTGGATGGCTATGAAGCCACCCAGCGCATCCGCCTGCTGCCAAACGGCATCCACGTGCCGATCATCGCCTTGACCGCTAACGCCTTGCAGGGCGACCGTGAGCGTTGCATGGCCGCGGGCATGGACGACTACCTGAGCAAACCCTTGCGCCGCACCGAGCTGCAGCGGGCGCTGCAACGCTGGTTACCCGGTCAGACAACCGCGACTGGCGATAAATGCTAAAGTGCGGCAGTCTTAAGGACTGGACAGGACGTTCTTCGGACCTGAAAATAGACGTTTCAGTGAACACCTGTACTTCTTTCGCCAGGTGCACTGTGACTTTCACCACAACGCAATAGTCTACCTGTAGGCTGCCGCCCCGGAGTCATCGCTTTTCGGGCCGGCCGGGAAGATTCATCCCCTGCCGCAGGGGGTTATTGAGGAGCTCGCATGACCAAACAACACGCCTTTACTCGGGAAGACCTGCTGCGCTGCAGTCGCGGTGAGCTGTTCGGCCCAGGTAATGCGCAACTGCCCGCGCCGAACATGCTGATGGTCGATCGCATCACCCATATCAGCGAAGAAGGCGGCAAGTACGGCAAAGGTGAATTGGTCGCCGAGCTGGATATCAATCCGGACCTGTGGTTCTTCGCCTGCCACTTCGAAGGCGACCCGGTGATGCCGGGCTGCCTGGGCCTTGACGCCATGTGGCAGCTGGTCGGTTTCTTCCTCGGCTGGCAAGGCCTGCCGGGCCGCGGCCGTGCGCTGGGTTCGGGTGAAGTGAAGTTCTTCGGCCAGGTATTGCCTACCGCCAAGAAAGTCACTTACAACATTCATATCAAGCGCGTCCTGAAGGGCAAGCTGAACATGGCCATCGCCGATGGCTCGGTCAGCGTCGACGGCCGCGAGATCTACACCGCCGAAGCCCTGCGGGTCGGCGTGTTCACCTCCACTGACAATTTCTAAGGGTTATTCGCATGCGCCGCGTCGTTATCACTGGTCTGGGCATCGTATCGTGCCTGGGCAATGACAAAGAGACCGTCACCGAAAACCTGCGTAACAGCCGTCCGGGTATCCGTTTCAACCCGGAATACAAGGAAATGGGGCTGCGCAGCCAGGTTTCCGGGTCGATCGACCTCAACCTCGAAGAACTGATCGACCGCAAGGTCTACCGCTTCGTCGGCCACGCCGCGGCCTACGCCTACCTGGCGATGCAGGACGCGATCAAGGACGCCGGCCTGACTGAAGAGCAGGTTTCCAACCCGCGTACCGGCCTGGTTGCCGGCTCCGGCGGCGCCTCGACCCTGAACCAGATGGAAGCGCTGGACACCCTGCGCGAGAAAGGCGTCAAGCGCGTCGGCCCATACCGTGTTACCCGCACCATGGGCAGCACCGTTTCGGCTTGCCTGGCCACGCCGTTCAAGATCAAGGGCCTGAACTACTCGATCTCCTCCGCCTGCGCCACCAGTGCACACTGCATCGGCACCGCGCTGGAGCAAATCCAGTGGGGCAAGCAAGACATCGTCTTCGCCGGTGGTGGTGAAGAAGAGCATTGGAGCCAGTCGTTCCTGTTCGATGCCATGGGCGCCCTGTCGACCAAGCGCAACGAAACCCCGGAACTGGCCTCGCGCGCCTACGACAACGACCGTGATGGCTTCGTCATCGCGGGCGGTGGCGGCATGGTGGTAGTCGAGGAGCTGGAGCACGCTCTGGCCCGTGGCGCCAAGATCTACGCCGAAATCGTCGGCTACGGCGCGACCTCCGACGGGTACGACATGGTTGCCCCAAGCGGCGAAGGCGCCATCCGCTGCATGCAGCAGGCGCTGTCCACCGTCGACACCCCGATCGACTACCTGAACACCCACGGCACCTCGACCCCGGTCGGTGATGTTGCCGAGATCAAAGGTGTTCGCGCCGTGTTCGGCGACAAGGCACCGAAGATCAGCTCGACCAAGAGCCTGTCGGGCCACTCGCTGGGCGCCGCTGGCGTGCACGAGGCGATCTACTGCCTGCTGATGATGGAAAACAACTTCATCGCCGGCTCCGCCAACATTGACGAACTGGACCCGGAGGTCGCCGACCTGCCGATCCTGCGTCAAACCGAAGAAAACGCCAAGATCGATACGGTCATGAGCAACAGCTTCGGCTTCGGCGGCACCAACGCTACCCTGGTGCTCAAGCGCTGGGAAGGCAAGTAAGGCCTTGAAGCAGTAATGAAAACGCCCCGACTGGTTCGGGGCGTTTTCTTTTGTGTTACCTAGCCTTGGGCAACACAGCCAGAAAATTATCCTTGGCCACCTTGTGCGCCACCGCCTCCGGCAACGCATCCAGAAACGGCTTGAACCCGTGCATCTGCTCGCCAAGGCTCCCAAACTTGCCCACCACATCCGACCCGAGCATGAACCGCTCCGGGTAACGCTCTACCAACGCCACCCAAGCCTTGCGCGGCACACCCTTGTCATCCAGCAGATAAGGCTCGAGCACGCTCCACGACAGGTCGACATACAGGTTCGGGTAATCCTCCAGCAAGCGCGTCAGCACCGGCAGCAGAAAGTCCATCTGCGTCTGATGCCGATGAATTTCCATGCTGCTGCCAGCATGCGCCCAGATGAAACGCGTGTGCGGGTGATTGCGCAGCGGCTCTTCGATTTCGGCCAGGTACAGTGGGTTGCGTTCACGCTTGGAGGTGATGTTGGAGTGCAGCAGCACTGGCAAGTCCCGCTCGGCCGCCAGGTGATAGATGCGGGTCATGGCCTCGTTGTTGGCGCGCGGGGTGTCACCGCTGGTCAACGCCGTCAGGTCGTCGTGGCGGGTGAACACCTCGCCAATGCCCTGCCAGAGCCCTGGGTAGAGATCGAGCATGCGCTCGATATGGCTGACCGCGTTCTTGTCCACCGGGTTGAAGCCGGTCAGAAACGGATGAAAGCGCTTGCGCTGCGCTGCGGGCAGTTCTTGCACCGCTGCCGCCACGTAGGTATCGGTCGCGCTGTACCAATAGGCATCGGCGTCGTCCCCGGCGTAGTAGCGCGGGCGCTTGGGTTCGTCCTCATGCCATTTCTTGGCCACCGGAATACCAGAAATCATCGACTGCTCGATGCCGGCTTCATCCATGGCCTTGATCAAGGCCGGCATGCCCTCCGTCTCCTGGAAAAAGTCGACGTAGTGCAGGTGGGCGTCACTGTAGCGGTAATCACGCGCCTGCGCCGACAGGCACACCCCTGCGCACAACAACGCGCCAGCCAGCATTCTGGCGATCATGGGCAGCTTCCTTCTCCTGGTTCGAACAGGGTAGACCGACCGCCAAGCGCAGCAGTTCAGCCCTGCCCGGCAAACCGCTATGCTTGGAGCACTTGCAACCTGCCTGGAGCCCCTCATGAGCAGCCCCGTGGTAATCCGCCCACGTGCCGAGTCGGTCGAGGGCCAGCCCATTTTGCGCCCGCTGCCCTCGGCCCAATGCCGCAGCGTCGGCCCGTTCGTGTTCTTCGACCATATGCTCGAAACAGACTACGCCCCAGGCCATGGCATGGACATACGCCAGCACCCGCATATCGGCCTGTCGACGCTGACGTACCTGTTCGAAGGCGAGATCCTGCACAAGGACAGCCTTGGCTCCGAACAGCACGTGAAGCCGGGCGATGTCAGCTGGATGACGGCAGGCAGTGGCGTGGCGCATGTCGAGCGCACCCCTGCCGGTGCACGTGCCCACGGCTCGCGCCTGCATGGCCTGCAGGTGTGGCTGGCGTCACCCCGCGCGCTCGAACAAGGCACACCCCATTACAGCCACCACCCAGCGGCTAGCCTGCCGGTGAGCGATAGCCTTGGTGTGCGCATCTGCATGATTGCGGGCAGTGGCTTTTGCCTGGAATCGCCGGTGCCCGTGCTCTCCCCTACCCTTTACGCGCATGTGCAGATGCAGCCCGCCACTGCATTGCGGGTACCTGATGAGCCAGTGCAACGGGCGCTCTACCTGCTGGATGGCGAGTTGATGCTCAATGATGAGGAGGTTGAGCCATGCAGCCTGGTGGTACTGCCCGAGGGTGAGCAGATGACATTGTATGCAGAGGGTGAATGCCAGCTGGTGTTGATCGGCGGCGAGCCACTGGATGGGCCGCGGCGGATGAACTGGAATTTCGTGGCGAGCGATCCGACCTTGATCGAGCAGGCCAGGGTGAGGTGGGCTGCGGGGGATTGGCCAAAGGTACCGGGGGAGACCTCGCGGATCGAGTTACCAAGATAAATGGGGGGCCGCTTTGCGGCCCAATCGCTGGCAAGCCAGCTCCCACAGGTGCGGCGCTAGACTTGGAGGCTACACAGTTCGGGTGGGAGCCGGCTTGCCGGCGAAAGGGCCGCGCAGCAGCCCCCATGCACTGTCAGCGCTGGAACACTTCAGTCAGCAGATTGTGCATCGAGCGGAACGCCCGCTCCGATGTCTTGCGGTCGTACTGCATCTTGCCCGGTACATTGGCATTCGGGTCAGTGAACGAGTGCACCGCGCCACCGTAGCTCAGCAGCTGCCAATCGACCTTGGCCGCGTTCATCTCCTCCTCGAACGCCGGCAGTTGCGCCTTCGGCACCAGCGGGTCCGCTGCGCCGTGCAACACCAGCACCGAGCCCTTGATACGCTTGGCATCTTCAGGATTCGGGGTGTCCAGCGTGCCATGGAACGACACCGCCGCCTTCAGGTCGGCGCCCGCACGCGCCAGCTCCAACGCACAGCAACCGCCGAAGCAGAAGCCGAAGGTGGCCACCTTGCCAGGCTCCAGCAATGCCTTCGACTGCGCCAGCAACTGCGACAGCGCTTCATTCATGCGCTTGCGCAGCTCGGTGCGGTCGTTCTTCAGTGGCATCATCGCCACACCTGCCTCATCGGCATTGGTCGGCCGCACCGACTGCCCATAGAGATCGGCAATCAGCACCACATAGCCCTTCTCGGCCACTTCCTTGGCAATGCGCTCGGCACCTTCGCCAATACCCATCCAGTTCGGCGCCATCACCAGGCCAGGCTTAGGTAGCGCACCGGGCTCATGGACCAGACGGCTTTCATACGTTTTGCCGGACAGGTGATAAACCAGCGATTCGACGATTACCTTGCTCATCAAGCACTCCTTAAGGCTTCACCATGAAAAAAGCCCGCCGAAGCGGGCTTTCCTTTGCATCAACTCAAGCAGATAGCTCGACCAGCAGCTTGTTCAGGCGACGAACGTAGGCCGCCGGGTCTTTCAAGCTGTCACCGGCCGCCAGGGCCGCCTGATCGAACAGGATGTGCGACAGCTCGGCGAAGCGGTCTTCGCTCTGCTCGTTATCCAGCTTCTCGATCAGCGGGTGGGTCGGGTTGAACTCGAAGATCGGCTTGGAATCCGGCACCTTCTGCCCGCTGGCTTCGAGGATCTGACGCATCTGCAGGCCCAGGTCCTGTTCGCCGATGGCGAGGATAGCCGGCGAGTCGGTCAGGCGGTGGGAAACACGCACCTCGGCAACGCTTTCACCCAGCGCGCCTTTCAGGCGCTCGACCAGGCCTTCCTTGTCTTTAGCGACTTCTTCCTGAGCCTTCTTGTCTTCCTCGGAGTCCAGCTTGCCCAGGTCCAGGTCGCCGCGGGCAACGTCGACGAAGCTCTTGCCGTCGAACTCGTTGAGGTAGCTCATCAGCCACTCATCGATACGGTCGGTCAGCAGCAGGACCTCGATGCCTTTCTTGCGGAAGACTTCCAGGTGCGGGCTGTTCTTGACCTGCGCGTAGGTCTCGCCGGTGAGGAAGTAGATCTTGTCCTGGCCTTCCTTGGCACGGGCCAGGTAGTCGGCCAGGGCGACGCTCTGCTCACCGCTGTCGTCATGGGTGGAAGCGAAGCGCAGCAGGCCTGCGATCTTCTCTTTGTTGGCGAAGTCCTCGGCCGGGCCTTCCTTCAGCACCTGGCCGAAGTTTTTCCAGAAGCCCTTGTACTGCTCAGGCTCGTTCTTCGCCAGCTTCTCCAGCATGTCCAGCACGCGCTTGGTCAGCGCAGTCTTCATCGAATCGATGATCGGGTCTTTCTGCAGGATCTCGCGCGACACGTTCAGCGACAGGTCGTTGGAGTCGACCACGCCCTTGATGAAGCGCAGGTACAGCGGCAGGAACGACTCGGCCTGGTCCATGATGAACACGCGCTGCACATACAGCTTCAGGCCACGCGGTGCTTCACGCTGGTACAGGTCGAACGGCGCGCGGGCCGGCACGTACAGCAGCGAGTTGTATTCGAGCTTGCCTTCGACCTTGTTGTGGCTCCAGGCCAGCGGGTTCTCGAAGTCATGGCCGATGTGCTTGTAGAACTCCTGGTACTCCTCGTCCTTGATTTCGGTACGCGGACGGGTCCACAGGGCGCTGGCGCGGTTGACGGTTTCCCATTCCTCGGCGGGCTGTTCTTCGCCTTCGGCAGCGGCTTGCTCCTTCGGCAACTGGATCGGCAGGGCAATGTGGTCGGAGTACTTCTTGACCAGGTTGCGCAGGCGCCAGCCATCAGCAAACTCCTGCTCGTCCTTCTTCAGGTGCAGGACGATGCGGGTACCGCGCTCTGGCTTGTCGACGGTTGCGACTTCGAACTCGCCCTCGCCTTTCGACGACCAGTGCACACCCTCGGAGGCTGGCTGGCCAGCACGACGGCTGTAGACGTCGACCTTGTCAGCCACGATGAAGGCCGAATAGAAGCCCACACCGAACTGACCGATCAGGTGCGAGTCCTTCTTCTGGTCACCGGTGAGGTTCTTCATGAAGTCGGCGGTGCCGGACTTGGCGATGGTACCCAGGTGGGTGATGACGTCTTCGCGGCTCATGCCAATGCCGTTGTCGTCGAGCGTGATCGTACCGGCGTCCTTGTCGAAGCTCAGCCGAATGCGCAGATCCGCGCCGCCTTCGAGCAGTTCCGGCTTGGCCAAGGCCTCGAAGCGCAGCTTGTCAGCGGCGTCGGAGGCATTGGAAACCAGCTCACGCAGGAAGATTTCCTTGTTGGAATACAGCGAGTGAATCATGAGGTGCAGCAGCTGCTTTACCTCGGTCTGGAAGCCCAGGGTTTCCTTTTGTGTTTCCACACTCATGGTCTTCAAAACTCCGATCAGATGACAGTGGGCGCCTGGCAGCCGGTTCGGCCTGCGTTAATGGCGGATGTCATGCAGATGGGGGCTGCCCAGACGATTTCAAGGGCTTTTCCGGTTCGATCTTGAAATGCGCCCGCGCAGTGGCAATTGGCGACTGCCGATCACCCTGCCAGGCGGTGATGGCGACATTGGTCACCCGCCGCCCCTGGCGCCACAGCTGGCACTGGGCATACGTGTCGCGAAAATGCCCGGCGCGCAGGTAGTCGATGGAGAAGTCGATGACCTTGGGAATGCTCGCACTCTCGCTGAAGATCAGCAGATACAGCGCTGCGGAAAGCTCCATGAAGCCTGCGATCACCCCGCCGTGGATCGCGGGCAGTAAAGGGTTACCAATGTTGTCTGCACTGGCGGGCAGGCGAAACAACAGGTCCTCGCCCTCGCGCTCGCATTCGATGCCGATCAAGCCAGCATAGGGAATCAACGCCAGCAGGGGCCGGTAGTCACCGACCGCATGGGCCGCATTGAGCTGTTGACGGATTTCGAGCGGGATCATGCATCACCTTCCTTGAGCCGGTTGCCAAAGCCGAGGCCGCCCTTGACTTGCGGCCCCAGGCGCATGAATGTGCCCACCACCTGGCAGATCGGCCGGCCGGGGTCGTCCTGGTAGGCGCTGCCACGGGTGAAGATCACATCCCGGGTAACCCGATAACACTGGGCGTGGCCAAAGATGTCCTTGCCGGATTCGGCCGCGTGCATGTAGTCGATGCGCAGGTCCAAGGTCGGGCACACCTCGAATCGCGGCAGTGCACACAGGGTGGCCATGCCGCAGGTGGTGTCCAGCAACGTGGTCAGCGCCCCGCCGTGCACCGCGCCGGTTTGCGGGTTGCCGACGATCGCAGGCGACCACGGCAGGATCAACGTCATGCCGTCGGCGTCGGCATGTGCCACGCGCATGTGCAACAACTGACAATGCTTCAAGGCCGACAGAAAACGTTCGGCCATGGCCATCAAGCTTGAATCGCTCATCGCAAGTTCCCGGGCCGCTGATGCAACGGCATAAAAACGTTAAAAAGTCTATATAGAACGGGGGGTTATATATCTGTAACCTTCGCGGAACTTCTTCCGCGTAGTTGCACTCGAAGGAACAAGTCACTTATTCCACCAAGGAGATACACCCCCATGCGTAAACCTTTTGCTTTTGCTCTCATGCTGGCTGCTACCATGGGCCTGGCCGCTTGCGATAAAGCGAGCGAAGATAAAGCCCAGGACGCGCAGCAACACGCTGAGCAAGCCCAGGAAAAGATGGGCGAAGCTCAGGATAAGATGAACGAAGCCGCCAAGGAAAACGCCGAAGCCGCCAAAGATCAGGCCGAAGCGCAGCAGAAGGCAGCTGAAGAAGCCGCTCCGTCGACGGAAGCAGCACCTGCTACTCCGGCCGAACCTGCCAAGCAGTAATCGGCGCGTACAAAAAAACCCGACAATGTCGGGTTTTTTTGTATCTGCAGTTTAAAGATTAAACGTTTCAGGCACCGGAAACGGAACTTTCTTTAGCGGCATCAATCGGCGCACTTTCCGTGGGCGTGTACACCATCACATCCAGCACATCGGAATGGAACTCGCGGCGGTACAGAATCAGCACTACGCCGACACTCATGCCCATAAATAACCACGGGCTGATAAACCAGCTCAACATGGCCATGCCAAAGTAATAAGCGCGCAACCCGAAGTTGAACTGGTTGGCCGCCAGCGACAGCACCCTCGCCGCCCGTGAGGCAAATGCCTTGCGTTCCAGTTCATTGACCAGGCGCTCACCAATCATTGGCGCAGAGCCGACCAGCACGGCTGCAAAGTTGTACTGGCGCATGCACCAGCTGAAGGTGAAAAAGGCATAGACGAACACGGTCGCCAGGCACAGCAGCTTGATTTCCGACATGCCCTGGGACGCCTGCTGCACCAAGGGCAGGTCAGCCAGCAGCGACAACGCCCGGTCCGAAGCGCCGAGCACAGTCAGAATGCCAGCAAGAATGATCAGGGTGCTGGAGGCAAAAAACGAGGCATTGCGCTCCAGGTTGCCGATCACGCTGGCGTCAGCAATGCGGTTGTCGCGCAGCAGCATGCGGCGCATCCAGTCTTCACGGTACAAGTGCAGCACGCTGGCCAGGCAGGCGGTGTCGCGGCCTTTCCAGATGGCATAGCGGGTATAACCGCCCCAGCAGGCGACAAACCAGGCGATTGCCAGCAGGTTGTTGAGATTGCTTTGAATGAAGTTCATGCAGGTTTCCCGAAAGCCAGGTGCACAAGAGTAGAGACCGCATTTCGACGCCCGCAAGCCCGGAAAGACACACCGCTGTCACAAATTGTTTTTGCCTGCCCAGCCCATCGCCGGTGCACACAAACAAAAACCCCGCGCCCTTTCGGACGCGGGGTTTTCAGGTGAGAACCGCTGGCAGGCACCCTACGGCTTGTGGCCGGTGCCGCCCTCAGGCTTCAACCTATCAAGCCAGCGCTTCGCGCGGCTTGCCCAGCATGCGGTCGCAGACCACGGCAGCGGCCAGGGTGACCACCGACGGCACCAGCCAGGCCAGGCCTTGATCGCTCAGCGGCAGGTGTGCAGCGGCGTCCGGCAGGACATGCGCCAGGCTGCTGCCTTTGATCGCGTCGACAATACCGAACACCAGCGACACCAGCATGACCGGCGCAAGAATGCGCGTTGGCGAGTTCCACAGGTCCTTCACGAAGCTCAGGCCCACCACCACGATGCATGGCGGGTAGATCGCCGTAAGCACCGGGATCGAGAACATGATCAGCTTGGTCAGGCCCAGGTTGGAAATCAGCAGCGAGAAGCCCGCCAGGATCACCACCAGTGCGCGGTACGACAGCGGCAGAATCTGGCTGAAGTACTCGGCGCACGCGCAGGTCAGGCCAACCGCGGTCACCAGGCACGCCAGGGCGATCAGCACGGCCAGGAAGCCGCTGCCCAGCGAACCGAAGGTGTGCTGCACGTAGGCATGCAGTACGGCTGCGCCGTTGGTAGCGTCAGCCGCGATTTCGTGGCTGCCGGCACCCAGGCGGAACAGGCTGATGTACACCAGTGCGAGGCCCACACCCGCGATCAGGCCGGCGATGATGGCATAGCGGGTGATCAGCTTCGGCGATTCGACACCGCGCGAGCGGATGGCATTGACGATGACGATACCGAAGACCAGCGCGCCCAGGGTGTCCATGGTCAGGTAACCATCGGAGAAGCCCTTGGAAAACGCCGCGACGGCATAGGCCGGTTGCGCTTCACCAATGGTGCCGGCAGGCAGCGCGAACGCTGCGATGCCCAGCACGGCCAAGGCGATGATCTTCAGCGGTGCAAGGAAACGCCCCACGGTATCGAGCAGTTTGCCCGGATACATGGACACCGCGAGCACCACGATGAAATACACCAGGCTGTAGATGAACAATGCCAACGGGCTTTCACCGGTCAACGGCGCCACACCGACCTCGAACGACACGGTCGCGGTACGCGGCGTCGCGAACAGCGGGCCAACCGACAGGTAGCACACGGCGGCCAGCAGGCCACCGAAGAACTTGCCGATCGGGCTGCTCAGGGCATCCATGCCGCCACCGACCTTGGCCAGCGCGACCACGGTGATGACGGGTAGGCCCACGGCGGTCACCAGGAAGCCAAGGGCCGCCATCCACACGTGCGGGCCAGACTGCAGACCGACGATAGGCGGGAAGATGATATTGCCGGCGCCCACGAAAAGCGCAAACGTCATAAAGCCAAGCGCCAGGATATCCTGGCCTTTTAGAACTTTCATTTAAGGTAGTACCACACTGCTGAAATCGGGATTCGAGAGGGGATTTCCCTATGGATGAGGGAAATGCTGCCCGGCTTGGTGAGCCAGACCCGTTTAGCGTGTCGTTCCCTTTTGGGGGACGGGCACAGAGTGAACGCGTAGATTAACTGTTTTAGCAGTTAAACGCACTGGCACAGTGCTGCTTGTCCGATGTGCGTATGTGTTTGTCGTCTGTGCGACCGGGGACGGGGTAATTATCGCAGCGCGGCGGAAAGTGTCTGTGTGAAAATCCCTATCAAACCCATCGAAAAACCCACTTCATGCCTCTCCCCTTGTAGGAGCAGCCTTGTGCTGCGAAGGGGCCAGTGTGGGCAATAGAGATTCAGGGTGGCTGCACCGGCCTCTTCGCAGCACAAGGCTGCTCCTACAGAATCGGCTAGCTGTGGATTGCCGCAACCCGTAAACGACAAAGGCCACCCGAAGGTGGCCTCTGTGCGCGTGGGGGGTGAAGCGTATTACTTCTTGGCTTCCCAGCCAGTCAGCTCGGCCAGGGCCTTGCCGATGTCGGCCAGCGAACGCACGGTTTTAACACCTGCGTCCTGCAGCGCAGCGAACTTCTCGTCCGCAGTGCCTTTGCCGCCAGAGATGATGGCGCCAGCGTGGCCCATGCGCTTGCCCGCAGGTGCGGTAACACCAGCGATGTAGGAAACGACAGGCTTGGTGACGTGGGCCTTGATGTAGGCCGCGGCTTCTTCTTCAGCCGAACCGCCGATCTCACCGATCATGACGATCGCTTCGGTCTTCGGGTCTTCCTGGAACAGCTTCAGGATGTCGATGAAGTTGGAGCCTGGGATCGGGTCACCGCCGATGCCGACGCAGGTCGACTGGCCGAAGCCGGCGTCGGTGGTCTGCTTAACGGCTTCATAGGTCAGGGTGCCGGAACGCGAAACGATACCGACCTTGCCTGGCAAGTGAATGTGACCTGGCATGATGCCGATCTTGCACTCGCCTGGGGTGATGACGCCTGGGCAGTTAGGGCCGATCAGGGTAACGCCCAGCTCGTCGCACTTGACCTTGGCATCCAGCATGTCCAGGGTAGGAATGCCTTCGGTGATGCAGACGATCAGCTTGATGCCGCCGAAGGCCGCTTCCAGGATCGAGTCTTTGCAGAACGGAGCCGGAACGTAGATGACCGAAGCATCAGCGCCAGTCGCTTCCACAGCTTCCTTGACGGTGTTGAACACCGGCAGGCCCAGGTGGGTGGTGCCACCCTTGCCTGGGGTAACGCCGCCGACCATCTTGGTGCCGTAGGCGATGGCTTGTTCGGAGTGGAAAGTACCCTGCGAGCCGGTGAAGCCCTGGCAGATGACTTTGGTGTCTTTATTGATCAGGACGCTCATTACTTGCCCTCCGCAGCTTTGACAACTTGTTGAGCAGCGTCGGTCAGGCTGGTTGCCGCAATGATGTTTAAACCGCTTTCTGCCAGTACTTTAGCGCCCAGTTCGGCGTTGTTGCCTTCGAGGCGAACGACGACCGGAACTTTAACGCCGACTTCTTTCACTGCACCGATGATGCCTTCGGCAATCATGTCGCAGCGAACGATGCCGCCGAAGATGTTGACCAGAACGGCCGCGACATTGCTGTCGGACAGAATGATCTTGAAGGCTTCGGTAACGCGCTCTTTGGTAGCACCACCACCTACGTCGAGGAAGTTGGCTGGCTTGCCGCCGTGCAGGTTGACGATGTCCATGGTACCCATGGCCAGGCCGGCACCGTTGACCATGCAGCCGATGTTGCCTTCTAGGGCCACGTAGTTCAGCTCGAAGCTGGCAGCGTGGGCTTCACGAGGATCGTCCTGCGACGGGTCGTGGAAGGTTTTCAGCTTAGGCTGACGGTACATGGCGTTTGCGTCGATGTTGATCTTCGCATCCAGGCAGTGCAGGTCGCCGTCGGCCTTGATGACCAGCGGGTTGACTTCCAGCAGGGCCAGGTCGTGTTCTTTGAACAGCTTGGCCAGGCCTACGAAAATCTTGGCGAACTGTGCAACTTGCTTGCCTTCCAGACCCAGCTGGAATGCCAGTTCACGACCCTGGAACGGCTGAGCGCCGACCAGCGGATCGATAGTAGCCTTGATGATCTTCTCAGGAGTTTCGTGAGCGACTTTCTCGATGTCCACGCCACCTTCGGTGGAAGCCATGAACACGATGCGGCGGCTCGAGCGATCGACTACAGCGCCCAGGTACAGCTCTTTGGCGATGTCAGTGCAGGATTCGACCAGGATCTTGGTCACTGGCTGACCGTTGGCGTCGGTCTGGTAGGTTACCAGGCGCTTGCCCAACCATTGCGCAGCGAACGCCTTGGCGTCTTCCTTGCTGCGAACCAGCTTGACGCCGCCCGCTTTACCGCGACCACCTGCGTGAACCTGGGCTTTAACAACCCACTCGGAACCGCCGATCTTGTCGCAAGCTTCTGCTGCAGCTTCAGGGGTATCGACAGCGAAACCCTTGGAAACTGGCAGGCCGTATTCAGCGAACAGCTGCTTACCCTGATACTCGTGAAGATTCATGCTTTTTACCGTCTTCGTTAGGTACTGCGCTTCGGCGCTGCGCCATTGCTGGCGCCGCACCACCTGTGACCGTTAACCCCGGGTTATCCCGTGTAGTCCGATCCGGCGGACTTTCCGCGGTGAGTCATGCACGCAAGACTCACGACGGGCAGCCCGCCGTGGTTTCTTATAATTAACGCTTCTTACGGTTGGCCACGTGAATGGCGCCGCCATTCACTGCCAGCGCTGCTTCATGCAACGCTTCGGACAGGGTTGGATGGCTGAAGACCATCATGCCCAGATCCTCGGCACTGGTGCCGAATTCCATTGCGATTGCGCCCTGCTGTACCAGTTCGGCAGCCGATGGGCCAATCACATGCACACCCAGTACGCGGTCGGTCTTGGCGTCAGCGATAACCTTGACGAAACCACCGGTGTCGTTGGCTGCCATCGCACGGCCGCTGGCCGCGAACGGGAAGGTGCCTACGTTAACCTCAACACCCTCGGCCTTCAAGGACTGTTCGGTCTTGCCGACCCACGCGATTTCCGGGTGGGTGTAGATAACCGATGGGATCAGGTCGTAGTTCATCTGGGCCTTGTGGCCTTTGATGCGCTCGACAACCATGATGCCCTCTTCCGAGGCCTTGTGCGCCAGCATCATGCCACGTACCACGTCACCGATGGCGAACACGCCCGGAACGCTGGTAGCGCAGTGATCGTCGACGAAGATGTAGCCACGTTCGTCGATGGTGACGCCGCTGTCGGAAGCCAGCAGATCAGTGGTCACTGGACGACGGCCGACCGCAACGATCAGCTTGTCGAAGGTGATCTTCTGTTCGCCTTCGGCATTGGTGTAAGTCACTTCGACTTCGTTGCCGTTGACTTTCGAGCCGGTGACGCGAGCGCCCAGCTTGATGTCCAGGCCTTGCTTGGTCAGGGTCTTCTGGGCTTCTTTCGACACGGCGGTGTCGGCAGCCATCAGGAAGGTGTCCAGAGCTTCCAGGACGGTGACTTCGGCGCCCAGGCGAGCCCATACAGAGCCCAGCTCCAGGCCGATCACGCCAGCACCGATCACACCCAGACGCTTTGGAACCGATTGGAATTCCAGGGCGCCGGTGGAGTCGACGATGACGTTCTGGTCGACCGGAGCCGGCGGAATGTCGATCGGACGCGAGCCGGAGGCCAGGATCACGTTGTCGGCTTCGATGATTTCGGTGGTGCCGTCAGCTTTGGTGACTTCGACTTTCTTGCCGGCCAGCAGTTTGCCGTGGCCCTGGATCGAAGTAACGCCGTTAGCCTTGAACAGGGTAGCAACGCCACCGGTCAGGTTCTTGACGATGCCAGCCTTGCGGCCAACCATCGCGGCGACGTCCATCTTCACTTCGCCAGTGGAGATACCGTGGACGTTGAAGCTCTCTTTGGCTTCCTTGTACTTCCAGGAGCTGTCCAGCAGCGCCTTGGACGGAATGCAACCTACGTTCAGGCAGGTGCCGCCCAGGGCCAGTTTGCCCTCGGCGTCGGTGTATTTCTCGATACAGGCAGTCTTCAGACCAAGTTGGGCAGCCTTGATGGCAGCCACATAGCCGCCAGGACCTGCACCAATCACCACTACGTCGAATTTCTGGGTCATAAAAGATTCCTTATCAGCTACAAGCTACAAGCCGCGAACCGCGCGGCCCCGCCTCTTTCGAAGCCAGGGGCCGAACGGTACGCAGCCAGAGGGTTAGATGTCCAGCAGCAGGCGAGACGGATCTTCCAGCAGGTTCTTGATGGTGACCAGGAAGGTTACCGCTTCCTTGCCGTCGATCAGGCGGTGATCGTACGACAGCGCCAGGTACATCATCGGGCGGATGACCACTTGACCATTGATGGCCATCGGGCGCTGGATGATGTTGTGCATGCCGAGAATGGCAGCCTGCGGCGGGTTGACGATCGGGGTCGACATCATCGAACCGAAGGTACCACCGTTGGTGATGGTGAAGGTGCCGCCGGTCATTTCTTCGATCGACAGTTTGCCATCACGGGCCTTCTTGCCGAAGGTGGCGATGCCGTTCTCGATTTCAGCCAGGCTCATCGACTCGGCGTTACGCAGCACCGGTACTACCAGGCCACGGTCGCTGGAGACGGCAACGCCGACGTCGGCGAAACCGTGGTAGACGATGTCGTTGCCGTCGATCGAGGCGTTGACAGCCGGGAAGCGCTTCAGGGCTTCGGTGGCAGCCTTGACGAAGAACGACATGAAGCCCAGGCGTACGCCGTTGTGGGTCTTCTCGAACAGGTCCTTGTACTTCGAACGCAGGGCCATGACTTCGGTCATGTCGACTTCGTTGAAGGTGGTCAGCATCGCCATGTTGGACTGGGCTTCGACCAGACGCTCAGCGATCTTGGCACGCAGACGGGTCATCGGCACGCGCTTCTCGGTGCGATCGCCAGCGGCGGTCACAACCGGGGCAGCAGCGGCAGCGGCAGGCTTGGCAGCCGGCGCAGCAGCAGGTGCAGACTTCTTGTTGGCGACTGCAGCGACAACGTCTTCCTTGGTGACGCGACCGCCTTTGCCGGTGCCGGCAACGGTAGCCAGGTCGATGCCGTTCTCTTCAGCCAGCTTGCGTGCGGCAGGCGCGGCAACCGGGTCGTCTTCGCCAGCATCGGCGGCAGCGGCAGCCGGGGCAGCAGCGGCCGGAGCAGCAGCAGGCGCAGCGGCAGCGCCACCTTCAACGATCGAACCCAGCAGCTCGTCGGACAGGACGGTATCGCCCTCGCCCTTGACGATGTCGCCCAGCACGCCATCAGCAGTGGCCAGGACTTCCAGGACGACTTTGTCAGTCTCGATGTCGACGATCAGCTCGTCACGCTTGACGGCGTCGCCCGGCTTCTTGTGCCAGGTGGCAACGGTGCCGTCGGCGACCGATTCCGGGAAGGTTGGGGCTTTGATCTCGATAGCCATTATCAGTGTTTCCTTAAATTCGGTTTCAGGTGCGCGAAGGCGTTAAACAGTGAAGGCGTCTTGCAGCAGTTTTTCCTGCTGTTCGGCGTGCTTCGAAGCGTAACCACAGGCTGGCGCGGCAGAGGCATCGCGGCCGGCGTATTCCAGGACCAGTGCCTTGTTGTGGCGGCCCAGGATACGGCGCATGTGGTGCTGGCTGCTGTACCAGGCGCCCTGGTTCATCGGCTCTTCCTGACACCAGACTGCATGCTTGAGGTTGGTGTACGGCGCCAGGATTTCGACCAGGTCGTCTTCCGGGAACGGGTACAGCTGCTCGATACGCACGATGGCGATGTCTTCGCGGCCTTCGGCACGGCGTTTTTCCAGCAGGTCGTAGTAGACCTTGCCGCCACACAGCACCAGGCGCTCGACCTTGGCCGGATCCTGGGTGTCGATTTCCGGGATCACGGTCTGGAACGAGCCTTCTGCCAGGTCTTCCAAGGTCGAGACGGCCAACTTGTGGCGCAGCAGCGACTTCGGCGTCAGGACGATCAGCGGCTTGCGCAGCGGACGGATGACCTGGCGACGCAGCAGGTGGTAGATCTGAGCTGGGGTGGTCGGTACGCACACCTGAATGTTGTGCTCGGCGCACAGCTGCAGGTAACGCTCCAGACGCGCGGAGGAGTGCTCCGGGCCCTGCCCTTCATAGCCGTGCGGCAGCAGCATGGTCAGACCGCACAGACGGCCCCACTTGTGCTCGCCGCTGGTGATGAACTGGTCGATCACCACTTGTGCGCCGTTGGCGAAGTCGCCGAACTGGGCTTCCCAGATCACCAGCGCGTTCGGCGTGGTGGTCGAGTAGCCGTATTCGAACGCCAGTACCGCTTCTTCCGACAGGAAGGAGTCGTACAGGTCGAAGCGCGGCTGGCCTGGGAACAGGTTCTGCAGCGGCACGTAGGTGCTGGCGTCCTTCTGGTTGTGCAACACCGCGTGGCGGTGCGAGAAGGTGCCACGGCCGATGTCCTGGCCGGTCATGCGGATCGGGTGACCTTCGAACTGCAGGGTGGCGTATGCCATGGTCTCTGCATAACCCCAGTTGATCGGCAAGCCACCGGCCTGCATCTTCTGGCGATCTTCGTAGATCTTCGACACCTGACGCTGAACCACGAAACCTTCTGGCAGCTCGAGCAGCTTGGCCGACAGGTCTTGCAGGGTCTTGAGGTCGAAGCGGGTGTCGTGACGCGCAGTCCAGGCATGGCCCAGGTACGGACGCCAGTCGACGAACAGCTCGCGGTTCGGCTCCTTGACCAGGCTCTTGACCACGTGCAGGCCGTTGTCCAGGGCGTTACGGTACTCGTCGATCTTGGCCTGAGCACGCTCGGCATCGATGCGACCGGCCTGGATCAGCGCTTCGGCATACAGCTCACGGGTGGTGCGCTGCTTGCTGATCTGCTGATACATCAGCGGCTGGGTACCGTTCGGCTCGTCGGCCTCGTTGTGGCCGCGGCGACGGTAGCAAACCAGGTCGATGACCACGTCACGCTTGAACTGCATGCGGTAATCGATGGCCAGCTGGGTCACGAACAGCACGGCTTCCGGGTCATCACCGTTGACGTGCAGGATCGGCGCCTGAATCATCTTGGCAACGTCGGTGGCGTACTCGGTGGAACGCGAGTCCAGCGGGTTGCTGATGGTGAAACCAACCTGGTTGTTGATCACGATGTGCACGGTACCGCCGGTCTTGAAACCGCGGGTCTGCGACATCTGGAAGGTTTCCATCACCACGCCCTGGCCTGCGAACGCAGCATCGCCGTGGATCGAGATCGGCAGCACTTTGTCGCCAACGGTGTCGTTGCGGCGGTCCTGACGGGCGCGCACCGAACCCTCGACCACTGGCGAAACGATCTCCAGGTGGGACGGGTTGAACGCCATGGCCAGGTGGACTTCGCCACCGGTGGTCATCACGTTGGAGGAGAAGCCCTGGTGATACTTCACGTCACCGGAGCCCAACTCGTTCATCTTCTTGCCTTCGAACTCGTCGAACAGCTCGCGCGGGTTCTTGCCGAAGGTGTTGACCAGCACGTTCAGACGGCCACGGTGGGCCATGCCGATCACGACTTCCTTGGTACCGTAGGAGCCGGAGCGCTGGATCATCTCGTCCAGCATCGGAATCAGGCTTTCGCCGCCTTCCAGGCCGAAACGCTTGGTGCCTGGGTATTTGGTGCCCAGGTACTTCTCAAGGCCCTCACCGGCCGTGACGCGCTCGAGCAGGTGAGCCTGCACGTCAGCGGAAAATTCCGGACGGCCGCGCACGCTTTCAAGGCGCTGCTGGAACCAGCTGCGCTGCTCGGAATCGACGATGTGGGTGAACTCGGCGCCAATGGTGCGACAATATGTCTTCTGGAGCGCCTCGGAGATCTCGCGTAGGCTCGCTTCCTCTTTGCCGATGAACAGGTCGCCGGCACGGAAGGTCGTATCAAGATCGGCATTGGTCAAGCCGTAGTGATTGATCGACAGGTCTACGGGCGCAGGGCGCTGCCACAACCCCAACGGGTCGAGCTTGGCAGCCTGATGGCCGCGCATACGATAGGCCTGGATCAGTCGCAGAACTTCAACCTGCTTCTTCTCGTGTTCACTGCTCACGCTCCCGGCGGATACCGGTTGGGCGCGGCGCTGGTTCTTTGCCAGCAGTACGAAATGGTCGCGGATTGTCGAGTGCGATACATCGGTAGCGGTGCTGCCGTCGGCTGGCAACTTCTGGAAGTAAGTGCGCCACTCTTCTGGCACAGCGTTAGGGTCGTGCAGGTAAAGCTCGTAGAGCTCTTCCACATATGCAGCGTTACCACCTGAAAGGTGGGCGCTTTCCCACATGCGCTGCATCACGCTTTCTTGCATGCTTGGTCACCCTCGGTTAGGGGACGATCGGCGAGAGCCACAGCAAACCTGGAAAAGTCCGAACACAGCGACTGAACCACGCCACTTGGATCTTGCTGATTTTCCGGGTACCAGCCCGGAAAGCCCCTGCTGGTCTCATATCTTCATAGGTAATGAGCGCGGGCTTTGTGGGCCCTTGCTCGAGTTTTACCTCAGTGCGGGCTCACCACCCGCACCTCGGCTTACTGCAGGTACAACGCTTTGAATCAGGTACCGCTTTGCAGCAGCATGTTACGTACGTGACCGATTGCCTTGGTTGGGTTCAGACCCTTAGGGCAAACGTTTACGCAGTTCATGATCCCACGGCAGCGGAAGACGCTGAACGGGTCATCCAGGGACGCCAGGCGCTCCTGGGTCTTGGTGTCACGGCTGTCGGCCAGGAAGCGATAGGCCTGCAGCAAGGCAGCGGGGCCCAGGAACTTGTCTGGGTTCCACCAGAACGACGGGCAAGAGGTCGAGCAGCAAGCGCACAGGATGCACTCGTACAGACCGTCCAGCTTGTCACGCTCTTCTGGCGACTGCAGACGCTCGATGGCCGGAGCCGGGGTGTCGTTCTGCAGGAACGGCTTCACCTTCTCGTACTGCTTGTAGAAGATGCTCATGTCGACGACCAGGTCACGAATGACCGGCAGGCCCGGCAGCGGGCGCAGCACCAGCTTGTTGCCCTTGACCACGCCCGACAGCGGGGTGATGCAGGCCAGGCCGTTCTTGCCGTTCATGTTCATGCCATCGGAACCGCACACGCCTTCACGGCAGGAGCGACGGTACGAGAAGCCCTCGTCCTTTTCCTTGATCAGTGCCAGTACGTCCAGGACCATCAGGTCCTTGCCGCCGGTATCGACGTCGAACGACTCCATCTTGGGCGCCGAGTCGGTGTCGGGGTTGTAACGATAAACTTCGACTTTCAACATAGCAGCCACCCTTAGTAAGTCCGGATTTTAGGCTCGAAGGCCGGCACGGTCTTCGGCGCAAAGTTGACGCCGCGCTTGGCAACGCGCTTCTCACCCGGGTAGTACAGGGTGTGGCACAGCCAGTTTTCGTCGTCACGGTCTTCGAAGTCTTCACGGGCGTGAGCACCGCGCGACTCTTTACGGGCTTCGGCCGCAATGGCGGTAGCTTCGGCAACTTCCAGCAGGTTCTGCAGCTCCAGCGCTTCGATACGCGCGGTGTTGAAGGCCTGGGACTTGTCGTTGATCTTCACGTTGGCGATGCGGTCACGCAGGCCAGCCAGCTGCTCGATACCCTTCTGCATGTATTCGCCAGTACGGAATACACCGAAGTAGTTCTGCATGCAGCTTTGCAGCTCGCGCTTCAGGCTTGCCACGTCTTCGCCAGTGGTGCGCTCGTTGAGCTTGTTCAGGCGGTTCAGGGCAACATCGACGTCGGTGTCGCTGGCATCGCGGTACTCGACGCCTTCGGTCAGCGCCTTCTCCAGGTGCAGGCCGGCAGCACGGCCGAACACGACCAGGTCGAGCAGCGAGTTACCGCCCAGGCGGTTGGCGCCGTGGACCGATACGCATGCCACTTCACCTACGGCGAACAGGCCCGGAATGATGTGGTCCTTGCCTTCAGCGTCCATGGTGATGGCCTGGCCATGAATGTTGGTGGCAACACCACCCATCATGTAGTGGCAGGTCGGCACGACCGGCACCGGCGCGACCACTGGGTCGACGTGGGCGAAGGTCTTGGACAGTTCGCAGATACCTGGCAGGCGGCTGTGCAGCACTTCCTCGCCCAGGTGGTCCAGCTTCAGCAGTACGTGGTCCTTGTTCGGGCCCACGCCGTTGCCGGCGATGATTTCTTTGACCATGGAACGGGCAACAACGTCGCGGCCGGCCAGGTCTTTCGCGTTCGGCGCGTAACGCTCCATGAAGCGCTCGCCGTGGGCGTTGATCAGGTAGCCACCCTCACCGCGGCAACCCTCGGTGACCAGTACACCGGCGCCGGCGATGCCGGTTGGGTGGAACTGCCACATTTCGATGTCCTGCACCGGCACACCGGCACGCAGGGCCATGCCGACACCGTCACCGGTGTTGATCAGGGCGTTGGTGGTCGAGGCGTAGATACGGCCCGCACCGCCAGTAGCCAGAACGGTGGCCTTGGACTTGATGTACAGGGTTTCGCCGGTTTCGATGCAGATGGCGATCACACCAACGAACGCACCGTCCTGGTTCTTCACCAGGTCAACGGCGTAGTACTCGTTGAGGAAGGTGGTGCCGGCTTTCAGGTTGCCCTGGTACAGGGTGTGCAGCAGCGCGTGACCGGTACGGTCGGAAGCGGCGCAGGTACGGGCAGCCTGGCCACCCTTGCCGAAGTCCTTGGACTGGCCACCGAACGGACGCTGGTAGATACGGCCGGTTTCGGTACGCGAGAACGGCAGGCCCATGTGGTCCAGCTCGAAGACCGCAGCCGGGCCTTCCTGACACATGTATTCGATAGCGTCCTGGTCACCGATGTAGTCGGAACCTTTGACGGTATCGTACATGTGCCAGCGCCAGTCATCGTTCGGGTCGGCCGAAGCGATGGCACAGGTGATGCCGCCCTGGGCGGATACAGTGTGCGAACGGGTCGGGAAGACCTTGGTCACTACGGCAGTCTTGTGACCACCTTGAGCCAGCTGCAGCGCTGCGCGCATGCCGGCGCCGCCGCCACCAATAATGATGGCGTCGAAGGAAATAGTTGGAATGCTAGCCATGGATCAGATACCCCAGAGAATCTGCACACCCCAGACGAAGTAAGCGAACATCGCAACGCCGCATACCGCCTGGAACAGGAAACGAATCGCAGTTGCCGACTTGCCGAACGCCATTGGCGTCAGGTAGTCGGTGGCAATGGTCCACATGCCGACCCAGGCGTGAGCGCCCAGGGCAACGAGGGCCAGCAGACTGAAGATCCGCATCGCGTTGTTGGAGAACAGACCGTGCCACTGGGCATAGTCGATACCTGGGTGGGCTACGACGTAACCGATCAGGAAGAGGAAGTAAGCCGCGAGAACGACCGCAGAGACGCGCTGTGCCATCCAGTCATAGAGGCCCGAACGCGACAGGTTCGTGACATTGGTTACCATACCCAAACTCCCACCAGAACGATCACCACCACGGAGATGACAATCACGATTTTCGAGCCCAGTTTGCCGCCTTCCAGCGTCTCACCGATGCCCATGTCCATGATCAGGTGGCGAACACCTGCCACCAGGTGATACAGCAGGGCGGACAGCAGGGCCCAGGTCACCAGTTTGGCCAGCGGACTGGTCAGACACGCCTTCACCTCACCGAAGCCTTCCTCGGAACCCAGGGACTTGCCCAATGCATAAAGCATGATGGCCAGGCCGAGGAACAGGATGACGCCGGAGATACGGTGCAGAATGGACGTGTACGCGGTGATCGGGAGCTTGATGGTCCTTAGGTCTAGGTTTACAGGTCGTTGGCTTTTCACGGCTTTTTTCACACTGAAGAGCCCCTAGCGAACAGGGCAAAGTTGTTGGTAAGTGTACTGGTCAGGTACCCACCACCCAGGGAACGGCGACCCCCAGCAGTTCGGGCTTGCAAGCCCCTGGCGGTCGGGTGCCGAGTATAGACAGTTAGGCTGCTTATGACAACGTGATGGGGTAGCCCAAATAGCGCATTGCCTTTAGCGAGCAAAAGGCGTAAATGGGCGACAATTTCGAGAAAAATCAGGCCTCAGGCCCCGTTTCAACCAGCCTTTAGGCAAATTGACATCTGAATTTATCCCTCTATAGTGGTGCGGGCCCTGCGTGGGGGGTCTGTCTGATGATTTCAAGCATTAATAGGAGGCCACATGGCTGACAAAAAAGCGCAGTTGGTCATCGAGGGCGCTGCCCCCGTCGAGCTGCCCATTTTAACCGGCACCGTTGGTCCTGATGTAATCGACGTCCGCGGGTTGGGGGCCACTGGTCACTTCACCTTCGACCCTGGTTTCATGGCGACTGCCTCGTGCGAGTCGAAGATCACCTACATCGACGGCGACAAGGGTATTCTGCTGCACCGCGGCTACCCGATCGAACAGCTCGCCGAACAATCGGACTACCTCGAAACCTGCTACCTGCTGCTCAACGGCGAACTGCCGAATGCCGAGCAGAAGGCCCAGTTCGTCAGCACCGTGAAAAACCACACCATGGTTCACGAGCAGCTGAAGTCCTTCTTCAACGGTTTCCGCCGCGACGCTCACCCAATGGCGGTGATGTGCGGTGTGGTCGGCGCCCTGTCGGCGTTCTACCACGACTCCCTGGACATCAATAACCCGCAACACCGCGAAATTTCCGCGGTGCGCCTGGTCGCCAAGATGCCGACCCTGGCCGCGATGGTTTACAAGTACTCCATGGGTCAGCCGATGATGTACCCGCGCAACGACCTGTCGTACGCGGAAAACTTCCTGCACATGATGTTCAACACCCCGTGCGAGATCAAACCGATCAGCCCGGTGCTGGCCAAGGCAATGGACCGGATCTTCATCCTCCACGCCGACCACGAGCAGAACGCCTCCACCTCCACCGTACGCCTGGCAGGCTCCTCGGGTGCCAACCCGTTCGCCTGTATCGCCGCCGGTATCGCCGCACTGTGGGGCCCTGCCCACGGCGGTGCGAACGAAGCCGTACTGACCATGCTCGATGAAATCGGCGATGTCTCGAACATCGACACCTTCATCGCCAAGGCCAAGGACAAGAACGATCCGTTCAAGCTCATGGGCTTCGGTCACCGCGTTTATAAAAACCGCGACCCACGCGCCACCGTGATGAAGCAGACCTGCGACGAAGTCCTGCGCGAGCTGGGCATCAAGAACGACCCGCAGCTGGAACTGGCCATGCGCCTGGAAGAGATCGCCCTCACCGATCCTTACTTCATCGAGCGCTCGCTGTACCCGAACGTCGACTTCTACTCGGGGATCATCCTCAAGGCGATCGGCATTCCGACCAGCATGTTCACCGTGATCTTCGCCCTGGCGCGTACCGTCGGCTGGATCTCGCACTGGAAAGAAATGCTCTCCAGCCCGTACAAGATTGGCCGCCCGCGCCAGCTGTACACCGGCGAGCAGAAGCGCGACATCGTCGCCCTGACCGACCGCAAGTAAGCTCCTCGAGCCGAACGCAAAAAGGCTGCCCTCGGGCAGCCTTTTTTATTTCCATCTTGCTCGAACCAATGCGGCGTCGCGGGAGCAATTGTCTTGCCTAAATTTTGAAAGTTTGCGCGATTACTGTGGGAGCGGGCTCGCCCCGCGAACACCGGCAAAGCCGGTGCCATGCACCGCGCGGCCCCATTCGCGGGACAAGCCCGCTCCCACAGAGGCCGAAGCCCGCCTGAACTTCAGTTTTTCTCAGCCCGCTCACGCAACCCTTTCAGGGTATTGAACGGCGCATCGACCACGAACTTGTTAGCCACCATCGCCGGTACACTGCCGCCCGGCTCGGTGTGCACCTGGTAGGTCACTTCTGTCGTGTCACCCTTGGGCACCAACTTCCAGAAGCCCTCGACTTTCGCCACCCGCACGAACCCCTTCTCCTCCGGGAGATAGGTCGGCTCTTCCTTCAGGTTACGCGTCAGGCTACCGTCCGCCTCCTTGACCGTGGTGATGTGCAGCACCGAGTCCCGCGGGGTGACCGGCCATGGCGTGTTGAACTGGGTGTAGGTCCAGCTCTGGTCACCTTCATGCTTGAGCAGCTTCTGCGACTTGCACTCATGAATCCAGGCACACGCCCCGGCTACGTCCTCTTGCAGCGCCTCGACCTTGGCCAGCGGCGCCTTGATCACGGTAACGCCGCGGTAGGCCTTGTACTTGGAGCCCGCCACTTCACTGGTGGAAACCTTGATCCCCTCCTCGTCCTTGGCCACCTGCCAGTTCTCGGCCCAGGCAGCGGGCGCCAACAACACACCCATGCCACACAGCAGTGCAATACGCTTGAACGATCTCATCATCTTTATCCTTATTGTCGAAGATCCAGCCTGTCACGCCGCCGTCATCTGCTCCCACCAACCGAGAATCCTGATTGCCTCATCGCGATCACTGCCGCACACCTCGATGTCTGCCTTGAACCCACCGCACACCGCCGGCCGCTCGGGTTTGCCGAACAGGTCGCAGAGGTTGTCGACGGTCAGGTGCAGGCAGCGCTCGCCGGCCGGCTTGCCTTGGGGCATGCGCGGCATTGCAGAGCTGATGGACGGGGCGATGCAGCAAGCACCGCAACCCTCACGGCAGTTCATGGTTATTCACCAAAATCAGGTCTCCCTGGAGCAAAACGGGACGAACGTCACCGGATAGTAACCGCTCAAACATGCGTTTGAAATTGCTGACCCGACGAAATATGCCGTGACCCAGCAGTCAGTTGCCTAACTATTGGCGGTACTCGAACTCGATTGCCGCCCCTTCCACATCGCGGCGGCTTTCATTGCGCAGTTGCAGCTGCATCTCGTTGCTGATCAAGCGGCCATTGAGCTGGAACGGGCTTTCATCGCTCTGTGGCTTTTCAGTGAACATGGCCGGCAGCAAAGGTTTGCGTCGCGTGGCCGAACTGCCCACATTCGGTTCAAGGTCGTTGACCATGTCGACAGGCAAACTCAGATCCAGCGCGGGCTTGGGCAACGGTGTAGCCACCGCCTTGCTGACCGGTTTGTGCGCCGTAAGCTTTTTGGCAGGCTTGGCAGCTTTGCCAGCCGCCTGTTTCGACACAGGCTTGGCCACCGGCTTTTTCACGGGTTTGGTTTGGGAAGCCTGCGCCTGGCCGGCAGGTTGCACAGCCTGGGCGACGCCGCTGAAACAGCAGATCGGCACCAGGCAAAAACTCAGAGCGATACAGCGCAACAGTTTCATGGACATCGGCAGTCAGGCTGGAAAATGCATATGCTCCCTGTTCCGCCTGCGCCTGACAAGCCTACAAAAGTGAACCTGTAGTCTCTCTGCACAATTGCTGGGCCAAAAGCCCCAGGGTAATCACCGCCCGCTCGGCCTCTTTGTTCCACGGGATGCCGCAGTTAAGCCGGATGCAGTGGTTGAATTGCTCGGTGTTACTGAAGATCAACCCCGGCGCGATACTGATGCCCTGCTCCAGCGCCCGCACATGCAGGTCTTGGGTATTGACCCGCCCCGGCAGGCTCACCCAGAGAATGAAACCGCCGGTAGGCCGGGTCATCTGCGTGCCTTCTGGGAAGTGCTGCTGCACCGCCAACTGGTAAGCACTGAGGTTCTTGCGGTACTCCTGGCGGATGTAGCGCAGGTGCCGGTCATAGCCGCCGTTTTCCAGGTAAGCGGCCACCCCCATCTGCGTCACGCTGCAGGCCGAATGGGTGGTGAAGGTCTGCAGGCGCTGGATTTCGTCCTGGTACCGCCCCGCCACCATCCAGCCGACACGCACCCCCGGCGACAAGGTCTTGGAAAAGCTCGAGCAGTAGATCACCCGGTCTAGCCGGTCGAACGCCTTCAGCGCCTTGGTCTTGCCTTGTTCGAACATCAATTCGCCATAGATGTCGTCTTCGACGATCTGGATATCGAAGTCCGAAGCCAGGCGCAGCAACTGTTTCTGCCGCTCCTCAGGGATGGTGCCGCCCAGCGGGTTGCTCAGGCGCGACGTCAGCACCAACGCCTTGATCGACCACTGATTGGCGGCCAACTGCAAGGCTTCCAGGCTGATCCCGGTGGACGGGTCGCTTGGAATTTCGATCACTTTCAGGCCCAGCAGGTCAGCCAACTGCAGCAAACCGTAGTAAGTCGGCGACTCGGCGGCGATCAAGTCCCCCGGGCGGGTCAGCACGCGCAGCGACATCTGCAAGGCATCGACGCAGCCATGGGTCACGATGATTTCACGCGGGTCGACCAGCACACCGGCATCGCGCATGCGGATGGCGATCTGTCGGCGCAGCGGCTCGAAGCCTGGGCTGAACATGTAACTGAACGCACGTGGGCTATGGAAGCGGGTCACTTTGGCAATCTGCTGATGCAGGGCGCGCACCGGCAGGTAATCCACATGAGGCACTGCAGCACCGAACGGAAACACGCCGTCGCGGCGCGCTTCGGTCAACACCTGCTGAATGATGCTGGCCCGGGTCACCAGGCCAGGGCGCTCTACCCGGGCGATATCCGGTGTTTGCGCGGTCAAGGCTGGGGTCTGGTGAACGTAGTAGCCCGACTGCGGGCGCGCGCGGATCAGCCCCTGGTCTTCAAGATTGGCATAGGCCTGCAGCACCGTGGCGTGGCTGACATTGAGCTGGGCGCTCATCTTGCGCACGGAGGGCACGCGCTCGCCCGGCTGGTAGACACCGCGGCGGATGTCCTCGGCCAGTTGCTGGGCGATACGCTGGTAAAGCAGCAGGTTGGTCATGGCGATATCTCGACGCGCGGACGGGCTCGTTATTGTTGTGCGACTCACTGACGGCAGAGAATACCGTAACAGTTGCGAAGTGTACTGGGACAGATTGCAGAATAGCCAACACTACAGTCGCGTGACAGTACCCCAGCGCAGGAACTCACCCACTCACCGATAATCGGTGTAGGAGCAGCCTTGTGCTGCGAAGAGGCCGGTAATAACAGCACAATTCTCTAGGGCTGCTACCGGCCTCTTCGCAGCTCAAGGCTGCTCCTACAAGGATTGGGGATCAACGCGCGGGGGCGAGCTTGCCTTTGTCGTCAGAAAAGACGATTTCTACCCGGCGATTCTGCGCCCTGCCCCGCTCCGAGGCATTGGCTTCGATCGGGTACTGGTCACCATAGCCTTCAACCTGCAGACGCTTTTCGTCGATGCCCAGGTCCACCAGCATGTCAGCCACCGCCTGCGCGCGATCACGCGAGAGCTTCAGGTTGTCTTCCGGGGCGCCGGTGCTGTCGGTGTAACCCTCGATACGCACCACACGGCGCGGGTTGAGCTGGAGGAACTGCACCAGTTTGAGCACTGTACGGCTGGCCGAATTCTTCAGGTCGGCACGCCCGGTATCGAACAGCACATCGCCCAAGGTCATCACCAGGCCACGGTCCGTCTGCTCCGAAGCCAATGCGGCAATCTGCGACTCGACCCACTTGCCTTGCTGCTGCACGCTGGCAAGCTTCGCTTCACGCAGCGCCAATTGCAGGCGTTGGCGCTCCAGGTCGAGCTTGGCCAGGCGCTCCTGGTTCAATGCAAGCTTGGCATGTTCGCTGGCAATTTCGCTGTAGCGCTGGCTCAGGTAGGCGTAGTGGCGCACATCGGTACCGGTGCCGATATAACTGGACAGGCGCTCGGCCCGCGCCAGCGACTCACCGGCACGAATTACATCGCGCGGCGCACTGCGCAGCACGTCGGAGTCGTCTTTTACCTTCTGGAAGGTGGCACTGGCTTCATCCAGCGCCGCCTCGCTGCGATGGCTGGCGCACCCGTGCAAGCCTGCCGTCAACGCCAGCAACACCAGCGCCGTCATGGGTGTATGGCGCATCATGGCTGCACCTCCAGCTGTTTGCGCAGGCGCGTAACCCGCGATTGCAGAACTTGCAGCTGCTCTTCACTCTTCTGGTTCAGCACCTGGGCCTCGGCCAGGCGTGCATCCAGCTCGGCCTGCTCGGCACGCATGCGCGCATCGCGAAAATCTTCGGTAAGCATGTTGGTCTTGGCCCGGGCCAGCTTGTCTTCGGCCAGCTTGAGCGCCTCGACCTGCTCGGTGGCGCCAACGGCCTTGGCCTGTTCCAGCGCCTGCTCGGAAATGCGCAGTTGCTCGTTCGGCGCCGGGTCGTTGGCGCAACCCGCCAGGCCGAGCATGGCCAGAGCAAGGAATAGTGGTTGGATTCTCACGCAATCTTCCTAATGTTTGGGGGCGTCCAGCGGCACCTGCATCTGCGCCTTCCAGCGCTCGACATTTCGTTGCAGCACAGCCTCGGACGCACCGGAGATCGGCAATTCTGTCAGTTTTTTCGCCAATTGCCCACGCAACCAGCTGTCATTGCACGCCGAGTTGTGCGACACGGCCAGGTACAGCCCTGGGCGATCGACTGGCAGGCCGCGGGCAATCAGGTCGTTGCTCATGCCCAGGCTCTGGGTCATGGCCATGCCGGAATAGCGCCCGGCGAGCACATAGTCCACCTGCCCCAGCACCAGTTTCTGGAATGCCTGGGTCAGGTTTTGCGCAGGCTGCAACTTCAGATGGGCTTTGGCGAACGCTTCAAAGGCCGGCGTGAGACGCGCGCGCTCAGACAAACTGCCCTGGTACTTGGCCAGGTCTGCCGGGCCATCGAAGGCCAGCTCGGCGTCATGCCGCGTCCAGACCAGGTATTCGTTCAACTGCAACGGCGGGTGGATGTAGTCCAGTGCGGTCAGCTGGCCGACCTGCAGGGGCGTATCGAGCAGCAGGTCCATTCGCCCACTGCGCACTTCTTCCAGCGCCTGGTCGCGTCGCCCTGCACTCAGCACGTCCACTTTCACACCCAGCTCACTGGCCACCTGCTGCAACAGGTCGACATTGGCGCCGATCAGGTGCTGGGGGTCTTTCGGGTCCTGCCAGGAATACGGGGGCGCATCGGGGCTGCCGGTAGCGACCAAACGTTCGCACTTGCCTGCCGCCATCGCGCCGGGCGCCAGCAACGCCGCCATGCATGCCAGCACCCCGCCTGCTTTACGCAGCACCATTGCTCACTCCTTGTATTGCTTGGCCCGGACCATCAGGTACACGCCGCACCTGTCGGAGCAGCCTTGTGCTGCGAAAGGGCCAGCATGACCAACAAATTTTTGTGGCTGTGACTGCCTCTTCGCAGCACAAGGCTGCTCCGACAGGAACCGCGACAAGCACTGCATCGGAAAAGGCCATAAAAAAACCCGGCCCTCAGTACGAGGGCCGGGCTTCTTTATAAGTGAAGCAGGCGGATCAGACCAGCTTTTCCAGCTCCGGAACCGCTTCGAACAGGTCAGCGACCAGGCCGTAGTCGGCCACCTGGAAGATCGGCGCTTCTTCGTCCTTGTTGATCGCAACGATCACTTTGGAGTCTTTCATGCCGGCCAGGTGTTGAATCGCGCCGGAGATACCGACGGCGATGTACAGCTGCGGTGCGACGATCTTGCCGGTCTGGCCGACCTGCATGTCGTTCGGCACAAAGCCTGCGTCGACTGCGGCGCGCGAGGCACCGACGGCGGCGCCGAGCTTGTCGGCCAGGCTGTACAGGTGCTTGAAGTTGTCACCGTTGCCCATGCCACGGCCGCCGGAAACGACGATCTTGGCAGCGGTCAGTTCTGGGCGGTCGGACTTGGCCAGCTCTTCACCGACGAAGGTGGAGATACCGGCGTTGTGCGCAGCGCCAACAGTTTCGACAGCAGCGGAACCGCCTTCGGCAGCAACGGCGTCAAAACCGGTGGTACGCACGGTGATGACCTTGACCGCAGCGCTCGATTGCACGGTGGCAATGGCGTTACCGGCATAGATCGGGCGCTTGAAGGTGTCGGCCGATTCAACCGAGATGATCTCGGAGATCTGGTCGACGTCCAGCAGTGCGGCGACGCGTGGCAGGATGTTCTTGCCGTTGGTGGTGGCCGGGGCCAGCACGTGGCTGTAGCCCTTTGCCAGCTCGACGATCAGCGGCGCGACGTTTTCTGGCAGGACGTGGGCGTAGGCTGCGTTGTCAGCAACCAGTACCTTGGCAACACCCGCGATCTTGGCAGCAGATTCGGCAACGCCGCCGACGTTCTGGCCAGCGACCAGCACGTGCACATCACCACCGATCTTGGCGGCTGCGGCGACAGTGTTCAGGGTGGACGGGGCTACAGCACCGTTCTCGTATTCAGCGACAACCAGGATAGTCATTTAGATTACCTTCGCTTCGTTCTTCAGCTTCTCGACCAGTTCGGCCACCGACTTGACCTTGATACCTGCGCTGCGTGCAGCCGGCGCTTCGACTTTCAGGGTCTTATTGGTGGAAGCGAGCGATACGCCCAGCGCGTCTGGCGTAACGGTCTCCAGCGGCTTCTTCTTGGCCTTCATGATGTTCGGCAGCGACGCGTAGCGCGGCTCGTTCAGGCGCAGGTCGGTGGTGACGATCGCTGGCAGGCTCAGCGATACGGTCTGCAAGCCGCCATCGATTTCACGGGTGACGTTCAGCTTGTCGCCAGCGACTTCGACCTTGGAGGCGAAGGTGCCTTGGGCGTAGCCGGTCAGCGCAGCCAGCATCTGGCCGGTCTGGTTGTTGTCGCTGTCGATGGCCTGCTTGCCGAGAATGACCAGCTGTGGCTGCTCTTTGTCGACAACGGCTTTCAGCGCCTTGGCCACGGCCAGCGAATTCAGCTCATCAGCGGCTTCGACCAGAATGGCACGATCGGCACCCAGTGCCAGCGCAGTACGCAGCTGCTCCTGGGCAGTGGTCGGGCCGACGGAAACGACGACGATCTCGGTCGCAACGCCCTTCTCTTTCAGGCGTACGGCTTCCTCAACGGCGATTTCGCAGAAGGGGTTCATGGACATCTTGACGTTTGCAAGGTCGACGCCGGAGTTGTCCGCTTTGACGCGAACCTTGACGTTGTAGTCGACCACTCGTTTGACAGCTACAAGAACCTTCATGGATTCCTCGTTACTCTCCGGTGAATAGAAAGTCGCCTGGGGACATGCCCGGCGATGCGCGTGGGTACAAGGGCACCTCTAAAAACGTACCGGGAGAAGCAAACTTCAAGGTGACCGAGCAGTCTTGTCGCGACGCTTGCGGCAAATACCCGCGGGTCATTTTCTGTGGTGGCGTGTAAACTCCACTACATACCGTGAATTGGCCCGAAAGCCTTACTCCACACCTGGTCTTTAGAGGTGTACCTGCGCCCGGCGGTAAGCCTACGGCGAACGTAAAACCGCTCGTATCTTGACCGCAACACCCAATCCGGTCAATACGGCAAATCGGTCACCCTCCAGCCGTACGCCTGTGATTTTACTGGCCTGCGGCAAATTCAAACAAACGTTTGTATTGGACCCGCCAAGTGGTGTAGATATAATGCGCGGCCAAGACAAAACGGTGTAGTCCATCCTCTGCGCTGCTACAGCTCCGCTCCCGTGAAGCGCGGTGCGCATGATCACCCCACACCCATAAGACAAAGCAACAGCACGAGCCTTGATGAGTAGGAGAGAACCAGTGGAACGCGAATACATGGAATTCGACGTGGTCATCGTCGGCGCCGGCCCGGCGGGGCTGTCCGCCGCCTGCCGCCTGAAGCAGAAGGCCGCCGAAGCCGGTAGCGAGATCAGCGTCTGCGTGGTCGAAAAAGGCTCCGAAGTCGGTGCGCACATCCTCTCCGGCGCGGTGTTCGAGCCGCGCGCACTGAACGAACTGTTCCCTGACTGGAAGGCACTCGGCGCGCCGCTGAACACCGAGGTCAAGCGCGACGATATCTATGTGCTGAAGGATGCAGGCAGCTCGACCAAGGTCCCCGACCTGTTCGTGCCCAAGACCATGCACAACCACGGCAACTACATCATCTCCCTGGGCAACCTGTGCCGCTGGCTGGCCCAGCAGGCCGAAAACCTGGGCGTTGAAATCTACCCAGGCTTCGCGGCCCAGGAAGCGCTGTTCGATGAAAACGGCGTGGTGCGTGGCATCGTCACCGGCGACCTGGGTGTCGACCGCGAAGGCAACCCGAAAGACGGCCTGTACACCCCTGGCATGGAACTGCGCGCCAAGTACACGCTGTTCGCCGAAGGTTGCCGCGGCCATATCGGCAAGCAGCTGATCAAGCGCTTCAACCTCGACAGCGAGTCCGACGTCCAGCACTACGGCATCGGCCTCAAGGAAATCTGGGAAATCGACCCAAGCAAGCACGAGCAGGGCCTGGTGGTGCACACCGCAGGCTGGCCGCTGGACGTGATGAGCACCGAAAACACCGGTGGTTCGTTCCTCTATCACCTGGAAAACAACCAGGTGGTGGTGGGCCTGATCGTCGACCTGTCCTACAGCAATGCCTACCTGTCGCCGTTCGATGAGTTCCAGCGCCTCAAGCACCACCCGGTGATCAGCCAGTACCTTGAAGGCGGCAAGCGCATCAGCTACGGCGCCCGCGCCTTGGCCAAAGGCGGCATTAACTCACTGCCGAAGATGGTCTTCAACGGCGGTGCGCTGATCGGTTGCGATTTGGGCACCATGAACGTGGCCAAGATCAAGGGCAGCCACACGGCGATGAAGTCCGGCATGCTTGCCGCTGAAGCCGTTGCCGACGCCTTGATCGCCGGTAGCGAGGGCGGCGACCAGCTCAATGGCTACGTCACCGCGTTCAAGGCCAGCTGGCTCCACGAAGAATTGTTCGCCAGCCGTAACTTTGGCCCGGCCATGCACAAGTTCGGCCCACTGCTCGGTGCGGCATTCAACTATGTTGACCAGAACTGGTTCGGCGGCAAGCTGCCCTTCACGCTGCACGACACCAAGCCGGACTACGCCTGCCTCAAGCTCGCAGCCGACTCGAAAAAGATCGACTACCCGAAACCGGACGGCAAGCTCAGCTTCGACAAGCTCAGTTCGGTATTCCTCTCCAGCACCAACCATGAAGAGGAACAACCCTGCCACCTGAAGCTGACCGACCCGAACATCCCGATCGCCAGCAACCTGCCGCTGTACGACGAGCCGGCCCAGCGTTACTGCCCTGCCGGCGTGTACGAAGTGGTCAGCCAGGATGACGGCAGCAAGCGCTTCCAGATCAACGCGCAAAACTGCGTGCACTGCAAGACCTGCGACATCAAGGACCCCGCCCAGAACATCACCTGGGTAACCCCTGAAGGCGCCGGCGGGCCGAACTACCCGAACATGTAAGGCCCCCTGCCCTTGCGGCACTAAAAAGCCCCCGCCTCGTGAGAGCCGGGGGCTTTTTGCTGCCTACCTGCATCAGGCAGTGCGTACTTCTTCGAACAGTTCCGGGTGGCGATCCAGCAGTTTGAACAGCTTGACCAACGCCACGGGTGGCCTGGTTTTACCGTTTTCGTAACGGGAGAACGCATTGACGCCACCCCCGAAGATCTCCCCTGCTTCACGCTGGTCGAGATCGAATTTCTTGCGCACTGAGACGATGAAACCCGGGTCGACCGCCGCAGCGTTGACCTGGCGATTGAACGCCGACATCAGGTCACTGATGCGCTGAGCTTCATCCATACTCAGCACACTCTCGCCGCATGCAGCGCAGTAATCGCCGAAGACATCGGGAATTACAGTTGCCTCACCTTTATACCGGTATGGCATGTCATGCGCCTGTGCGACTAGCTCCGCTCCTCCACACATCGGGCATTTCATATCAAAGCTCCTTGAATGACACGATCAGCAGATCATCAATCACCATTAACTTGAGATAGACCCTACCAACAGTAGTTTGGGGGCGATAGACATCTTGCCAAAGGCGGTGATCATGGTAGGTCGTCATGCTTTTATAGAAATCCTTGACGGACAAGCCACGAACGATGTCGACGATGTCAAAGGGCCCTAAACCCAACGCCAGCGCTCCCTGCGTCGCCGATTGTGTTGTATTGACCTTGCCCTGGCTCAACAGCACTCGCACCCGATCGAGTGGGCAATGAGGCGTTCTCTTTTCCATGAGAAATTAACCTTCCAGGTTAAATTTGGCTAATAGGTTATTCCAATAGCCCCCACCCGGAAGTCTGCCTCACCACTTGCCAGTCGCTAGTGGGTCATTTGTCACCGCACATGATTGGCATGGGCTCCGCCGCAAACGCCAAGGGCTCGCGACGCCCGAAGTACAGGGCAGTGAGCAGCCCCACCATGCCCATGATCAGACAAAACCCGACACACACCCATGGGCTCCACGGCATCAAGGCGATCAGCGCCAGCGGCGTGGTGCTGGCCCACAGGGCATAGGCGACGTTATACGTGAAGGAAATGCCCGACACCCGAATCTGCGCAGGGAACAGCCCGACCATCACCGACGGCACCACGCCCACCACGCCACAGCACAGCCCTGCCACGGCATAAGCCAGCCAGGTTGCGCCCCACTGGCCCACCAGGCTTGCATACAACACACCGATGCCTAGCGGCAGCAGCAGGCTGTAGATCATCAGGGCACGCCAGGCGCCCAGGCGATCGACCAGCAGGCCGGCCAGTACACAGCCGATATTAAGGAAGACAATGCCCGCACTGCTGAGGGCAAAGGTGTGCCCGGCAGTCATGCCAAAACGCTGTTGCATCACCGTCGGCGTGATCACCACCAGCACCACCACCGCCGACGTCAGCACACAGGTCAGCAGCGCCGCCGGGATCAGCGCCCGGCGATGCTCGCCCAGCACGCGCCGCAGCGGAAACGCCACCGGCTGCTCCTGGCGCTCGCGCAGGGCCAGGAACACGGGCGTTTCGCTGAGCCACCGGCGCAGCCACACCCCTATCACGCCAAACACCCCACCCAGCAGGAAGGGGTAGCGCCAGGCATGGTCGAGAATTTCTTCGGGGGTAAACACCTGTGCCAGCAGCGTGGCCGTCAGTGCGCCCAGCAAGTAACCGAAGGTAAGCCCAGCCTGCAAGAAGCCCAGGGCATAGCCCCGTCGCCCAGGTGGCGCATGCTCGGCGACGAACGTCCAGGCACTGGGCACTTCGCCCCCGACCGCCGCCCCCTGCAGAATGCGCAGCGCCAGCAGGATCAACGGCGCGGCATAGCCGATATCGGCGTACGTCGGCATTACACCGATCAGCAGGCATGGCAGGGCCATCATCAGGATGCTCAGGCTAAACACCCGCTTGCGCCCCAGATGATCGGCGAAATGCGCCATCAGGATACCGCCCAGTGGCCGCGCCAGGTAACCAGTGACGAAGATCCCGAAGCTTTGCAGCAAGCGCAGCCATTCAGGCATTTCTGGCGGGAAAAATAGCTTGCTGAGGGTCAGGGCGAAGAACACGAAGATAATGAAATCGTAGATTTCCAGCGCGCCACCCAGTGCCGCCAGGCCCAAGGTCCGGTGGTCGCCACGGCTGAACCGTGGCGGGCGAGCGGTATCGATGGCAGTCATGGCAGAGTCCGCAGATCGGCAAAGGGCAAGAGGATAGCAAATAGCTGCCCCCTTGCCCCGCCCACATCGGCGCTAGCGGCTGAAGACCGTGTGCGCGAAGTTCGCCCGCGGGCGTGGGCGCAGCGCGCTGGCGGGCACGGCAGCTGGCAGGGGCAGCTTGCCGACCAAAAGCGGCGCGTCGATGATCGCCATGAACGATTCCAGTGCCTCGTTATCGGGCGCTTGCGGCAGGCTCACGCTCACGGATTGGCGCTCGGTTTGCGGCACCGAAGGCACTTGCAACTGCTGGGAGTGGTAAAGCAGGGCGTGCTGGATTTGCGTGCTCACCCGGCAGAAACGCGCCAGGTCGACGCCGACGTGGCTGGCCAGTTCAATGTTGCCAAGCAACAGATGAAAAGGCTGCAAAGCAGATTGCACCAGGCGTTGCAGCTCCTCGAAGCTGTCCACGGGCGCAATCCGGTAATAGCCCAGGCCATTGAGCAACTTTTCCAGCTGCAAGCGCTGGCTGGGGTGCTCGTCGGCGATGAGGATGCGCAGGGTCTTGTTTGCCATTTTCGGACCTGGGCAGTTAGGTAAAAAGGGACACTCCCTGACCATACTGCGCCAGTAACGGCAATCGCCAAAGCTTTGCCTGGCTGGGGTCTACCTAGATAGTTGTCGGGAAACCCGCATAAATCAAGTCGATGCTTGACGGAATTTTCATTCCTCTTTCACCAGACTTTCAGGATTCCCACTCGCGCATGCGCACACGGCAGTGCTTCATGGCATTGACGATGTGCTTTTCCACCACACTGCGTGACACCCCCAGGTGCTCGGCAATCTGCTGATGCGACAGGCCATCGAGCTTGCGCAACAGGAAGCAGTCGCGGCAGACCTTGCCCAGTTCATCCAGGGCGCGCTGCATCAGCGCCAGGCGCTGATCGAGCTGCATGTCATGGGTGGGCGCTGGGCTATGCCAACGCTCGTCGCTGTCGAGCACCTCCAGTGGCTCGGCCTGGCGAACCTGATGCCGCCGGTGGCGGTCGACCACCAGGTTGAGCGCCGTGCGGTACAGAAAGGCACGCGGGTGCTCGATCCGTTCCGCATCGGTGCGCTCCAGCACCCGCAGATAAGCATCGTGCGCAACGTCTTCGGCCGCCTGACGACTGCCCAGGCGCGCGGAAAGGAAGCCCACCAGTTCGCGATAGTAATGTTCCACGACGTTACCTGAGAGGGCCCTGCTGCTTTTTCTGAAAGCCTTTTCACAAAGCTGTGCAGGACCGAAGTGATGTCAACGTGCGATCTTACAAATTATAATTATTCTCAGCAACACGACATCCTCCTGCCCTGTACGCTAAATCCCGCCCGCTAGCCTTCGTCTATCTGGGACCTCAGTGCGCGCCGCTTTTGCGCTGCGCGTGGCCTTCACTCCTGGCTGGAAGTCTGCATGCGACGTTTACCCCACACCCGCCGTCGGCTACTGCTCAGTGGCTTGGCCCTGCTGAGCCTGGGCAGTTTGCTGGCCTGGAAGACCCTGCCCTTTGGCGCGCAGCCGATCAGCACAGTCGCCGTCACCCGTGCCGACATCGAAAGCAGCGTGACTGCCCTGGGCACCCTGCAGCCGCGGCGCTACGTCGACGTGGGCGCCCAGGCTTCCGGGCAGATCCACAAGCTGCACGTTGAAGCCGGTGACCAGGTACGCAAAGGCCAACTGCTGGTAGAGATCGACCCGTCCACCCAGCAAGCCAGGCTAGACGCCGGGCGTTACTCGATCGACAACCTCAAGGCACAACTGGCCGAGCAACGTGCACAGTTTCAACTGGCCCAGCAGCAGCTCAAGCGCCAGCGTGACCTGGCGGCCGCCGGTGCGACCCGTGACGAAGACGTGCAGACGGCCGATGCCCAGCTCAAGGTGACTCAGGCCCGCATCGACATGTTCCAGGCGCAGATTCGTCAGGCCCAGGCCAACCTGCGCAGCGACGAGGCGGAACTGGGCTACACGCGCATTTATGCCCCCATGGACGGCACCGTGGTAGCGGTCGATGCCCGAGAAGGCCAGACCCTCAATGCCCAACAGCAGACCCCTCTGATCCTGCGCATCGCCAGGCTTTCGCCAATGACCGTCTGGGCCCAGGTGTCGGAAGCCGACATCGGCAAGGTCAAGCCCGGCATGACCGCCTACTTCACCACCCTGGCCGGCGGCAAGCGCCGCTGGACCAGCACGGTCCGGCAGATCCTGCCGATCCCGCCCAAACCGCTGGACCAGAGCAGCCAGGGCGGCGGCAGCCCGACCAGCGCCACCAATGGCACCACCGGCAGCCAGGTGGTGCAGTACACCGTGCTGCTGGATGTCGACAACCCGGATGGCGCCCTGATGGCCGAGATGACCACGCAGGTGTTCTTTGTCGCCGGCCAGGCCAGCCAAGTGCTGACCGTGCCGCTTGCCGCACTGGACGACAACAATGGCTTGCGCCTCGCCCGGGTACTCAACAGCAAAGGCGAAGTGGAACAACGCCAGGTCCAGACCGGCCTGAGCGACCGGCTGCGGGTGCAGGTCCTTGACGGCCTCAGCGAAGGCGAGCGCCTGGTGATCGGCGCCCCCAGCGTCAGCGGAGGTTGAATGACTACGCCCCTGATCGAACTGATCGACATCCGTAAATCCTACGGCGGCGTCGATACCCCCAAGGTCGACATCCTCCAGGGCATCAGCCTGCGCATCCACCCCGGCGAGTTCGTCGCCATCGTCGGCGCCTCCGGCTCCGGCAAATCGACGCTGATGAACATCCTCGGCTGCCTCGACCGGCCAACCGCTGGCAGCTACCACTTTGCGGGCAAGGACGTGGCCGAGCTGGACAGCGACGAACTGGCCTGGTTACGCCGTGAAGCCTTTGGCTTCGTCTTCCAGGGCTACCACCTGATCCCCTCGGGTTCGGCCCAGGAGAACGTCGAGATGCCGGCCATCTATGCCGGTATCGCCGCCAGCGAGCGGCACGCGCGCGCCACCGCCCTGCTCACCCGCCTGGGCCTGGCCAGCCGCACGGGCAACCGCCCGCACCAGTTGTCCGGCGGCCAGCAACAACGCGTATCGATTGCCCGGGCACTGATGAACGGTGGCCACATCATCCTCGCCGACGAACCCACCGGCGCGCTCGACAGCCACAGCGGCACCGAAGTCATGGCGCTGCTCGACGAACTGGCCAGCCAGGGCCATGTGATCATCCTGATCACCCACGACCGCGACGTGGCGGCGCGGGCGCAGCGGGTCATTGAAATCCGCGATGGCCTGATCATCAGCGATTCGGCCGCCGAGCAGCCAACGCCCCCCACACGCCAAGGGCTGCAGGCCGACGACCTGCGCCAGCGGCTGGGCCGCGGCGCCACCCTGCGCGGGGCCTGGAAAGGTGAACTGGTCGAAGCCCTGCAGGCCGCCTGGCGAGTGATGTGGGTCAACCGTTTTCGCACCGCCCTGACCCTGCTCGGCATCGTCATCGGGGTAGCCTCGGTGGTGGTCATGCTGGCCGTCGGCGAAGGCAGCAAGCGCCAGGTCATGGCGCAAATGGCGGCGTTTGGCTCGAACGTGCTCTACCTCAATGGCAAGCCGGCAACGCTGGGTGAACAGGCCGGCACCATCACCCTCGACGACGTCGCGGCCATCGGCGAGCTGCCACAGGTCAAGCACGTCATGCCGGTGATCGGCGACAAACTGATGGTGCGCCACGGCAACAACAGCCAGCAGTTTTATGTCGGCGGCAACAACATCTGGTTCCCGGAGATCTTCAACTGGCCGGCGGTCGAGGGCACCTTTTACACCGAGGCCGACGAAGCCAGTGCCGCGCCTGTGGCGGTGATCGGCCAGAAGGTGCGGGAAAAGATGCTCGACCCTGGGCGCGACCCGCTGGGGCAATACATCCTGATCGGCAATGTGCCGTTCCAAGTCGTCGGCATTCTGGCCGGTAAAGGCGCCAGTTCCGGCGACCAGGACAGCGACGGGCGCATCGCGGTGCCCTACTCCGCCGCGGCTATCCGCCTGTTCGGCCAGCGCGACCCAGACTACATCGCCGTCGCCGCGCACGACTCCACCCGGGTCAACGAAGCCGAGGTGGCCATTGATCACCTGCTGCGCCAGCGTCACCAGGGCCGTCAGGATTTCGAGCTGACCAACGACGCAGCACTGATCCAGGCCGAAGCACGCACGCAGAATAGCCTGTCGCTGATGCTGGGGGCGATTGCCGCGATTTCGTTGTTGGTGGGCGGCATCGGGGTGATGAACATCATGCTCATGACCGTGCGCGAGCGTACTCGTGAGATTGGCATCCGCATGGCCACCGGCGCGCGCCAGCGCGACATCCTGCGGCAGTTTCTCAGCGAGGCCGTGATGCTGTCGATGGTCGGCGGCGTGGCCGGCATCGTCCTGGCCCTGGCCATCGGCGGCGGCCTGATGCTGGCCGAGGTTGCCGTAGCCTTCGCCCTGCCTGCCATATTCGGCGCGTTCGCCTGCGCTGTCGTCACCGGCATCGTGTTCGGCTTCATGCCGGCCCGCAAAGCCGCCCGACTCGACCCGGTCAAAGCCCTTACCAGCGAATAATCCATGACCTTGCCAAGCCGTATCAGCCTGTTGACCTTGTGCCTGAGCCTTGCCGCCTGCAGCACGCCGCCCACGCCTGACAGCGGGATTGCCGCGCCGCACGCCTGGCAAGGCGAGGCCGCGCCGTCATCCACCGAGCTGCCATCAGCACAGTGGTGGCGCGCGTTTGCCAGCAGCGAGCTGGACCGCCTGGTCGAGCGTGCCCGGCTCAACGCCTATGACCTCGCGGCCGCCACGGCGCGTGTGCGCCAGGCCCAGGCCCAGGCCGTCATCGCTGGCGCGCCATTGCTGCCCGAACTGAACCTGGGCCTGGATGGCAGCCGCCAGCGGCTGTTGAAGGGTGAAGGCAACGACCAGCTGGACGTCAGCAGCAGCGAACGCACCAGCACCGCGTTCGACCTGAAACTCAGCGCCAGCTACGAGATCGACTTCTGGGGCGGCCTGCGCGCAGCACGGGCCAGCGCCTTGCGCAGCCTTGATGCCAGCCGCTTCGACCGGCAGACGGTCGAGCTGACCTTGGTCAGCGCCGTGGCCGACAGCTACCTGCAAGGCCTGGCCCTGGAAGCGCAACTGAACATCGCTCGGCTCAACCTGCGCAATGCACGTGACGTGCTGGGCCTGGTCGAAGCCCGCCAGCGCACCGGCTCGGCCACACGCCTGGAACTGGCCCAGCAGCGCAGCCTGGTGGCCGCCCAGGAACGGCAAGTGCCGTTGCTCGAACAGCAGTGGCAAGACAGCCGGGTCACCTTGGCGACGCTGCTCGGCGACCCGGTGCAGGCCCTGCCGCCCAGCCGTGAAGCGTTCGATGCGCTGCAGTGGCCGTCCATTGGCAGCGGCGTCCCCAGCGAACTGCTGGCCCGTCGCCCCGACATCGCCGCCGCCGAAGCGCGGCTGGCAGCGGCCAGCGCCAACGTACAGGTGGCCAGGGCAGCGATGCTACCCAAGTTGACCCTAGGGGCCAACCTGGGCAGTGGCGCCAATACCTTTGCTCATGTGCTCGACAGCTCGTTTTATACCCTCAGCGCCGGGCTGGTCGCGCCGATCTTCAACAACGGCCGGCTGCGCGCTTCTCGCGACCTGGCCGAGGCCGAGCAAGCTGAGTTGCTGGAGACGTACCGAGGCAGCATCCTGGCCGGTTTCGCCGATGTCGAGAAAGCGCTCAATGCGATTCACGGCGTGGACCGCCAACGCCGGTGGCAGGACGAAGAAGTGCAGGAGGCGCGCCTGGCTTTCGAGCTGGCCCAGCAGCGCTATGGCGCGGGCGCCGAGACCCTGCTCAGCGTGCTTGAAACCCAGCGCACCCTTTACCTGGCCCAGGATCAGCAGGCGCAGCTGCGCTTGGCACGGCTTCAAGGGAGTGTGGCGCTGTACAAGGCGTTGGGGGGTGGGTGGAAGGTTGAGCGGTAGTGTAGGGCGATGGATTTGCTGCGGGTTCGAGATCGAGCGCCGCCCGCGCGGCGCTTCGCAGCACAAGGCTGCTCCTACATCTGTTTCGGGCCAATTAGTCCTGAGCCATTGGCGCGCGGCCCTTGGGCGGCGCTCGATCTAAAACCCACCGAAAATCCCTCGCCCTACACCCCGATCCCATCCCCCAATCCCCCTCAAAGCGACCGCTGCGCCACCTTCAGATTGCGCGCATACCAAGGCCGCTGGGGCACCTTCGGCCGTAACTTACCGAACAGGTCTTCATCGCTGTAGATGATGCGCAAAGCCAGCTTCATCGTCTCCGGGTCCATCTCGACGCTGCGCCCCGGCCGCAAGCCCGGCACCGTCGAGCAACCATGGGTGTCAGGCCCTAGCCAAGGGTCCGACACTTCGACCCAGCGCCCTGGCGCAAACCAAGGCACGCCATTGACTTCCAGGCGCCGCACCTCGCCGGGGTGAACCCGCTCATGGGCGCGGAACCAGTCCTCGATGCGGTCATCGATCCAGCCATGAAAGTGCCAGAACACCGGGTTTACATGGGATGAAAACGGGTCACCCAGAAAGTCGTTTTCGGCCGCAAACCAACGCGCTGCAAAGTCGTCAGGCGTGCGCGCCGTCGGCACCGGCATGCCGTTGGCCGGGTCACGCGGCACCGAAGCCCAGCGCATGTGCAGCCAGTCATGCAGGCCCAGCTCCACCTCTGAACCGAACTGGCCCAGGGTCAGTGTGCTCAGGTAGTCCGGGTCGCTGTAACGCGACTCCCAGACCTGGAAGTTGCCATGGTAGGTATCCGGGTTCTTGATGTCGCGCACCCACTGGGTGTATTCCGCATCACCACTCGCCAACCAGGTGGGCGGCAAGGCGTTGCCGTCATGGTTGTCCCAATAGCGGGCGAACCCGGCACGGTCGCGCTCAAGCTCCGGTTGTGGCTGCGGAAACCGCGTCCATGAAGGCAGGTCCTGCAAGGCACGGGCACTGCCAAGCATGTGCCGGTGCATGAAAAAGAAATCCTCACCCGAACCGTTGCGATCCTTGTGACGGCCGCGCGCGTCACGCTCCCGATCACGCGGCCCCGGCTGCCAGCCCAAGCCGCGCAAGGCGGCTTGCTTGTCTTTGTCCAGCTTGTGCCATTTGTCACGCGAGGAATGCCACAACTGGTGGAACAGTCGGTGCTCCGGGGTGATCAGCCAGGCCAGCAGTTGCGGGCTTAACGGCGTGCGCTCGCGCGCCTCGGGGAAGGTGTGTTTCAGCGCCAGAAAGTGGTTGTCTTGCACCGGCAGCGACAACGCTCGGTCCAGTGGCGCAATGCGCCCGTTGAGGGTCGCAGGCCCGGCATTGCCGAAGCGGCCCCAGACCTCGTCGATGACGATATGGCATTCGTAGCGGGCCTGCACCTCACCTGGCCGACTCGAGAACAAGCGCCAGCGTAAAGTGCCCGGTTTGTCTGCCAGCAGGTCGCCCACCACACGGTAACGCGGCTGTTCATCGCTGCGTAGGCGCTCGGGGGTATCCAAGTAGCCGCGCAACGCCCGCCCACTGGGCGCAACATCCAGGAACAGCTCCAGCTCGCCCTCAGGCAACCCTTGCAGGCCCGCGTCCTTGCCATGCAAGGTCCAGCGCCAGATCCCGCGCAAGGTGTCACCCAACTGCTGCAGGTGCGTATCAGCCCGTTCGACGACCGCCTCGCCAGGGGTTTCCGGAAACGCCTCGGCGGCCCGCTGGCGCTGTACATACAACGCACCGGGCACCACCACGCCCGTCAATGCCACACCGGCGATGAACCCGCGTCGAGAAATCGTCATTGCAACTACCTGTGCATTTATTGCGGCCGTGGAGCACAGCCCGTCCAAGGCTAGAACGTTGTCCACACCGCGAAATTTACCGCTGCCGACGCAGGGGCGCCGCCACGGCTGGCTAAATTTCCACGGGGTGGGCTCGTTCACTCCAGGTAGCGGCGGCCTCTGTGCCCATCCCTCGACGGTGAACCTACTGAGACCAAGATGACGACTCCACGCTGGAAAAAAGCCCTGTTTATCAGCCTGGCCGCGGCCGTGACCGCAGGTGCCGGATTTGCCGCCTGGCACTACTTCACCACGCCGGCCGGCTACTCCAGAGAGGTGGTGCGCCAGGCCAACGACCTGCAGGAACGCATCATCTCGTTCGACAGCCATGTCACCCTGCCGCTGACTTTCGGCACTGAGGGCAGCGAGGCCGACAAGGATGGCAATGGCCGCTTCGACCTGGCCAAGGCCGCGCGCGGGCGGCTGTCTGGCGCCGCGCTGACGATCTTCGCCTGGCCTGAATCGTGGACCGGCGACGATGGCCCGCACCGGCCGACCGCAGGCTTCGTCGAAGCCGCACGCCACACCCAGGACGTGCGCTACAACGCCATCGACGCCATGGTCCGCGACTTCCCCGAACAGGTCGGTATCGCCTACACCCCGCAAGACATGCGACGCCTGCACGGCGAAGGCAAGTTCGCGGTGTTCCTCAGCATGCTCAATGCCTATGCCCTGGGCGACGATATCGACCAGCTCGACCGCTGGGCCGCCCGCGGCGTGCGCATGTTCGGCTTCAGCTACGTGGGCAACAACAGCTGGGCCGACTCTTCGCGCCCGTTGCCGTTTTTCAATGACACCGCCGATGCCTTGGACGGCCTTTCGCCAGTCGGCAAACGCGCCGTACAGCGGCTTAACGACCTGGGTGTGATCATCGATGTGTCGCAGATGTCGAGCAAGGCACTGACCCAGGCGGTCAGCCTCAGCCGCGCGCCGGTGGTGGCGTCGCACTCTGCGCCACGCGCCATGGTCGACATTGCCCGCAACCTGTCCGACAAGGAAATGCAACTGATCAAGGACAGCGGCGGCGTGATTCAACTGGTGGCCTTCTCCACCTACCTCAAGCCACTGAGCGCGAAAACCCAGGACAAACTCAACGCCCTGCGCGCCCGCTACGACTTGCCGCCGCTGGCCAACCTCAACTACGCGTTGATGCCAGGTGACCCGGTCATCGCCGGCTGGCCCGAGCAGAAGGTGGGCCAGTACGCCAACGCGCTGTACGGCATCCTCGACGAAGAGCCACCGGCCACGCTCAAGGATTTCGGCGACGCCATCGACTACACGGTGCGCAAGGTCGGCATCGACCATGTGGGGCTGAGCTCGGACTTTAATGAAGGCGGCGGCATCGACGGTTGGCACGACGCAAGCGAAGCGCGCAACGTCACTGCCGAACTGATCACCCGGGGCTATTCCGAGGCCGATATCGCCAAGCTCTGGGGCGGCAACTTCCTGCGGGTGTGGGAGCAGGTGCAGCACGCCGCGCAACCCGCCACCACTTCGTCCCGATAACCCTGCGAGCGCCTTCATGAACGACCGCCGTACCTTCCTCAAGCAGGCAGGCCTGCTGGCCGCGGCCCTGCCCTTGGCCAGCCAGTTGCTGCCGGGCGCTCAGGCCGCGCCATTACCACCCGCTGGCAGCGACGCCTGGGCCGCCTTTCGCGGCCTGTTCGACCTGGACCCCGCCTACGCGCACTTCGCCAACTTTCTGATCACGTCACACCCAAAGCCGGTGCGCGAGGCCATCGAGGCCTTGCGTGCGAGCTTCGACCGCCACCCGGCGCGCAGGGTTGACTGGGACAGCCAGGCGGAGTGGAAGCACGAGGCCGCAGTGCGTGAATGGGCCGGTCGCTACCTTGAGGTAAACCCCCGACAGATCGCCCTGACCGGCAGCACCACGGAAGGCCTGGGCCTGATCTATGGCGGCCTGAAGCTTGCACCTGGGCAGGAAATTCTCACCACCGTGCACGAGCATTCGGCGGCGCGCCAGACGATGAGTTTCCGCACTGCACGCGATGGCACGCCGGTGCGCCGCTTGCGCCTGTTCGAGAACCCGTCACAGGTCAGCACCGACCAGGTACTCGGCACCCTGGTTGCGGCCATCAGCGCCAAGACGCGGGTGCTGGGCATGACCTGGGTCCATTCCGGCAGTGGTGTGAAGCTGCCGGTGGGTGAGATTGGCGCGCTGGTGCGCGAGGTCAATCGCCAGCGCGACGAGAAGGACCACATTATTTACGTGATCGACGGGGTACATGGCTTTGGCGTCGAGGACATGCGCTTTGCCGATCTGAACTGCGACTACTTCATCGCCGGCACCCACAAGTGGATGTTCGGACCACGTGGCACCGGGATCATCTGCGCGGCCTCCACCGAGCTCAAGCAGCTGAACCCGACCATTGCCACGTTTTCCGAGAATGAAGACTTCGCCACCGTCATGACCCCAGGCGGCTACCATGCCTTTGAGCACCGCTGGGCGCTGGGCAAGGCATTCGAGCTGCACCTGCAGCAGGGCAAGGCGAATATCCAGGCGCGTATTCATGGGCTCAATGACTACCTCAAGCAGCGTCTTGAGGCGGTTGAAGCGGTCGAACTGGTGACGCCGCGCAGTGCCCAGTACTCGGCTGGGTTTACCTTTTTCAGGGTCAAGGGCCAGGATGCGGATGACGTGGCCGGGTATCTCAACAGCCAGCGCATTGTCGTCGATGCCGTGTCACGTGATGCTGGGCCGGTGGTGCGTACCGCGCCTGGGCTGCTGAACACCGAGGCCGAGATCGACCGCTTGGTCGATGTGCTGGGGCGGCGGGTGAGTTGATCTTGAAGAATGCGGGGGGCGCTTCGCACCCCTTTCGCGACGCAAGGCCGCTCCTACACGTCCAGCGCTATCCTCAGGTGAAGCGCAGCCCGGTAGGAGACGCCAAGCCGCGCCAAAAGGACCCAAACCCGCCCCAAAGACCCCAAACAAAACAGAAAAGAAGAGC
>NZ_JAPFCE010000049.1:0-38083 GCF_026240895.1 Pseudomonas sp. DCB_AW | reverse complement strand
GGTGAAATCACCCTCAATCTATGGTGCTTTCACCGGCCTCTTCGCAGCACAAGGCTGCTCCTACAATGACCACGCATTGCACAGGTACAACGACCGCGCATTGTGCAGGTACAACAAACGCGCATTGCGCAGGTACAAGGACCGCGCGTTGTACGGGTACAACAAACGCGCAGTGCGCAGGTACAACGACCGCGCGTTGTACGGGTACAACAAACGCGCAGTGCGCAGGTACAACGACCGCGCAGTGCGCAGGCACATCAATGCTTGCGGATCTTCTCGACAATCGCCGTGGTCGAGCTGTTTTCAACCAGCCCGAGCACTTTCACGGTCCCGCCATAGGCCTTGACGATGTCGGCGCCGACCACCTGGTCGATACCATAGTCGCCGCCTTTGACCAGCACATCCGGCTTCACCTGGCTCAGCAGGTTTTCCGGCGTACCTTCCGGGAAGCTGATCACCCAATCTACCGCGCCCAGCCCCGCCAGTACCGCCATGCGGCGGTCGACGCTGTTGATCGGGCGGCCAGGCCCCTTCAGGCGGCTGACCGACGCATCGTCGTTGACCGCGACGATCAGCCGATCGCCCTGGGCCCGTGCCTGCTCCAGGTAGGTGACGTGGCCGGCATGCAGAATATCGAAGCAACCGTTGGTGAAGACGATTTTCTCGTTGTGCGCACGCGCATCATCGATCGCCAGCAACAGTTGCTCCAGGCCCAGCACACCGCGCTCGGAACCTTCTTCGCGCTGGATCGCCCGGCGCAGCTCAGGCGCGCTGATTGCCGCCGTGCCCAGTTTGCCCACCACGATGCCCGCAGCCAGATTGGCCAAGGCAACCGCGTGTGGCAGTTCTTCACCGGCCGCGATGGCTGCCGCCAGGGTAGAGATCACGGTATCGCCGGCACCGGTCACATCGAACACTTCACGCGCCCGGGCCGGCAAGTGCAATGCAGGTTGGCCGGTACGCAGCAGGGTCATGCCATGCTCGCCACGGGTGACCAGCAAGGCGCCCAGGTCGAGGTCCAGCAGCAGCTGCAGGCCCTTGGCGACCAGCTCCGCCTCATCGGCGCAACGGCCGACGATGGCTTCGAACTCGCTGAGGTTCGGGGTAATCAGGCTGGCACCGCGGTAGATGGAAAAATCCTTGCCCTTGGGGTCGGCCAACACCGGAATACCCTTGGCGCGTGCGGCCTGGATCAGGCTCTGGTGGTTTTTCAACGCACCTTTGCCGTAGTCGGACAACACCAGCACCTTGACGCCATCGAGCAGGCTGTCGACCTCCGCGCCCAACGACAGCGGGTCGGTGGCGAACGGTTCTTCGAAGTCGATACGCAGCAGCTGCTGGTGGCGGCTCATGACCCGCAACTTGACGATGGTCGGCTGGTGCGCGATGCGTTGGAACACCGAGCGCACGCCTGCAGCTTGCAGGCTGTTGGCCAGGCTGTCGGCGGCCTCGTCCTGGCCGGTGACACCGATCAGCGACGCCGGTGCGCCCAGGGCGGCGATGTTCAAGGCAACGTTGGCCGCGCCGCCGGGGCGATCCTCGATCTGATCGACCTTGACCACCGGGACTGGCGCTTCAGGCGAGATACGCGAAGTACCGCCATGCCAGTAGCGGTCGAGCATGACATCGCCGACCACCAGTACCGGGGCTTGATCGAAACGCGGCATGGACAACTTCATGGGCAACCCATATGAAAATAATGAACAGGGGCAGGATATTAGCACAGGGTAAGCGACGGCTTTATGGCCAGATCGGGCCCATGAAAATTCCGGTGACAATCGGGGCCGGCAAGGCCCCGATCAACGAGGTTCAGGTGATATCGGCCTTGGCCGGCTCATCCAGGCCCATCGCATGCAGGCGGGCATAATGGCCATTCGCCTGAAGCAACTCGGCATGGGTACCGCGCTCTACTAAGCGGCCCTGGTCCATGACCAGAATCAGGTCGGCCTTCTCGATGGTCGACAGGCGGTGGGCGATGACCAAGGTGGTCCGCCCTTCCATCACGTGATCCAGTGCGGCCTGGATATGCCGCTCGGACTCGGTATCCAGCGCCGACGTCGCCTCGTCGAGGATCAGCAGTGGCGCGTCCTTGAGCAACGCGCGGGCAATCGCCAGGCGCTGGCGCTGGCCGCCGGACAGCAACACGCCGTTCTCGCCAACCTCGGTATCGAAGCCTTTCGGCAGCTTGTCGACGAACTCCTTGGCATAGGCATCGGCAGCCGCCGCCTCGATGTCCTCGCGCGGTGCACCGGCCAGGTCGCCGTAGGCGATGTTGTTGGCGACCGTGTCATTGAACAAGGTGACGTGCTGGGTGACCTGGGACACATGGCGACGCAAATTGCGCAGGCGATAGTTCTCGATCTCCTCGCCATCGAGCAGAATCTGCCCTTTGTCGTGGTGATAGAAGCGCGGAATCAACGCCGCCAGGGTCGACTTGCCGCTGCCGGAGCGGCCTACCAAGGCAATCATCTGCCCCGGTTCAGCGACAAAGCTGATATCGCTCAGCACCTCACGGTCGGTGCCGGGGTAGGTGAAGCTGAGGTTACGCACTTCCAGACGGCCTTCTACCTGCGCCTTCTCAAGGGTGCCCGTGTCTACCTCGGGCTCTTCGTCGAGCTGTTCGAAGATGCTTTCTGCACCGGCGAGGCCCTTCTGGATGGTCGAGCTGACTTCGGACAGCTGGCGGATCGGTTTCGGCAGCAGGCCAGCCGCGGTGATGTAGGCCACCAGGTCACCGGCGGTCGAGTCACCACGGAGGTACAGCACCAGGAACATCAAGGCCGCCATGGCGGTGTAGATAACCAACTGCAGCATCGGCGTGTACAGCGAGCCGGTCTTGGTCATGCGCAGTTGCTTGTCGGTATTGCTTTGGCTCGCGCGGCCAAAACGCTGCTGTTCGTAAGCCTCGCCGCCGAAGCTGCGCACCACGCGATAGCCCTGGATGGTCTCGGACGCGACGTGGGTCACGTCGCCCATGGCCACCTGGATCTTCTTGCTCTGCTTGCGGAATTTCTTGCTGGCAACGCTGACCATCACCGCAATCACCGGCAGGATGGCAACCATCACCAGGGTCAAGTGCCAGTTCATCCACAGCAGGTAGGCGAACAGGAAGACCACCGTCAAGCCTTCGCGGATCACGACCTTGATCGCGTCGGTCGCAGCGCCGGTGACCATGGTCACGTTGAAGGTGATGCGCGAGATCAGGTGCCCCGAGTTGTGGTTGTCGAAGTAGCGGTTGGGCAACACCAGCAACTTGTTGAACAACTCCACACGCAGGTCATGCACCAGGCACAGGGAAACCTTGGCCAGGAAGTAGTTGCCCAGAAACGAGCCCAACCCCTGCCAGGCCGCGATCAGGATGATCAGCAGCGGCACCGCCTGCAGCAGCTGCAGGTCGCGCAGGTAAGGCACGGTAGGGAACAACACCGCTTGCGGATTGCTCAGGCCATCGACGAAATACTTGAGGATCCCGGCCAGCATCGGCTGGGTCGAGGCGAAGATCACGAAACCGACGATGCTCAGCAGGAAAATGCCGGCATAGGGTTTCACGTAGCTCAGCAGCCGGAAGTAGATCTTCAGGCTGGAGGTATGCTCCGCGGTTCGCGGTGTTTCGGCCATCATCGAGCTCGCTGTTCAGGTTGAACCGGAAATTTTACCACAGGCGTCATTTTCGGCACGCCCCCAAGGCAACATCATGGCCAGGCCGACCGGCAGCCAGCTGATGAACCACTCTGCACGCGGCGTACCAGTGAGGCTGGCGGCATCGAACTGCATGGCCAGGGTCGAGTAAACCCAGAAGCACAGCAGGATCTTGCCGAACAGCGTGCCGCGTGCCCGGACAATTTCAGCCAGGGTGTACAGCCACACGGCCACCCACAGCAGCATGCCGGGCAGGCCCATTTCCACGGCAACGTGGGTGAACATGTTGTGGGTATGGTCGAAGTGCAGGCCAACGGCGTTCACATCGTACGCCGCGCCCAGCCCCAGCCCAGTCCAAGGGTGGGCGGCGATCATGTTCAGCACCGCATGGAAAATCTCCGGGCGGTACGATGAGCCGCGCTCGGCGATCAGGCTGAACAGGGTGTAGAAGGCCGCAGCGGTGGCGATCATGGCGAGGATGGCGAACAGCCGGCTGTGGCGGTCGCGGAACCACAGCGGCGCCAGCACCACAGTGATGACCAGGGCCAGCACCGCGCCACGGCTCTGACTAAGCACCGCGAAGGCCCCCAGGCAGGCCAGCGCCACCAGCCAGGCCAACTGCAGGCCGCGATGACGCGGCGGTTGGTAAAGCAGCAGCAGCGCGGCAGCGCCAATCACATAAGCGCCCAGGATCGGGTGCGAAATCTCGCCGATCCCCCCCAGCCGTACCGGCAGCGGGTTGCCCTGCACCCCATAGAAGTTGATGATCGAGATCAGCGCGGCGAGGCCCAGCAAGCCGCTGCCAAACGCCAGCAAGTGGCGAATTCGCCGCTGACCACGCTGCGCCAACAGCGGGAATGCCATCAGAAACACCAGGATATAAATCAGCCGCTTGATTTCGCGCCCGGGTTCCTCTGACGGCGACCAGGCCAAACTGATCCCGCTCCACGCCAGCAACAGCAGCACGCTCGCCCACAACGCCGGCTGGCGTCGGCAAGCCTCAGCCAGCACCTGCCGGGCAGACCACGCCAACAGCAACGTCGGCAACCACAAGAACAGCACCAGCCCTTGCTGGTACAGCTTATTGCTGGGCGCCAGCGCAATCGCCGCCAAGAACCAGACCAGACCCAATCCTAACCAGGCGCGCGCCCAGTTTTTTTCATACAACATCCTTTCCCCCGATGAATCAAAGACACCATCCATGGTGCTACCGCATTATTTTCGGCATTATTGCCGGTCATTTTGCTCGCCAGACGACAAGGCCCTATTCATGCAATGCTCCCGGCTCACCCAGGTCGAATTCGATCAGCTGACACTAGGCGCACAGGTGCTAGAGGCAGACAGCCATGGCGCCAAAGTCTACCTGCTCGAGAATGGTAATTTCCTCAAGGTTTTTCGTCGCAAGCGACTGATTTCATCTGCGCTGCTGCGCCCCTATTCCCAGCGCTTCGTCGACAACGCCGCGCGCCTGGCGCAATTGGGCATTCCTACCCTCGAGGTGATCAGCCAGCACAAGCTTGACCTGCCCGGCAGAACGGCGGTGCTGTACCGCCCGCTGCCTGGGCGCACGCTGCTGCAAATGTCGCGCGACGCTGACTTCAGCTGGGACACTTACCTGCCGCGGTTGATCGAGTTGATCCGCCAACTGCACCGCAGCGGTGTCTACTTCCGCTCGTTGCACCTGGGCAATGTCGTGGTCACCCCCGACCAACGCCTGGGCCTGATCGACGTGGCCGACATGCGCTTCCTGCGCCCGCCGCTGTCTGCACGCATGATTCGGCGCAACGTGCAGCACATGGTGAACTACATTCAGCGGGAGAACCTGGGTGACCGGTTCCCCCTCGCCGACTTCGAGGCCGCCCTGCTGGCCCGCTGACACTCAACCGCGCAGCAGGCTTTGCGACCCGTTCTGGAAAGCCTGCCAGGCCTGCTCCGGCGCCAATGCCTGGCGTTGCCGGGCAGCCAGCGCTGTGGCGCCGGGCACGCTGCAGCGCTCTATCGCCGCGGCCCAGGCTGATTGGTCAGCAATTGGCAGGTAGCCACCGGTGTCCAGCAACTGCTCACGGAAGACCAACAGGTCGCTGCAGACCACCGGCACATCGGCCATCACCGCCTCTTGCACGACCAACCCCAAGCCTTCTGACCGCGAAGGCACCAGTAGCCAGTCAAACGCGCGGTAGAGCTGCTGCAGGTCTTCACGGTGACCGCACAGGTGCACACGCCCGGCCAGGCCCAACGCGTCGATGCGCGCTTGCAGCACGGCATGCAAGGGGCCTTCACCGATGATTGCGAGTTGCAGATCAGGCTTGTGGATAGCGGCCTTGGCAAACGCCTCGATCAGCATCTCAAAGCCTTTGCTTTCGACCAGCCGCCCCACTGCACCCAACACCTGCCCATTGCCGGGCTGCAACGCCAGCGCTTGCCGGGCCTGCTCGCGGCTCAACAGCGGCTCGACGAACGCCCGTGGGTCCAGCGCCATGCGCAGGGTCTGTACGGGCCTGCCGAGATCACGTTCAAGGGCTTCGGCAAGCGTATGGGAAACCGCCGCAATGCTCAGGCGCTCGGCGGGCAGCGTGCGCAACAAGCGGATGTCGCTTGCCGTCAGCCGTGTCTTGCCATGGAACAGCACCTTGGCGCGTACGTTGGGAATCTGCTGCAACAGCGGCAGCACCAGCCGGGCGACGCCGACACCATCGAGCAGCACGATTTCGGCCTGAGCCTCGGCCAGCGCCTTGCGCAGCCGCATGCGCAGCCACGGGCGCAGCAGGCGCCACAGGTGCCGGCCCTTGAGCGCACGCGGTGGCATGTGCCACTCCCGGGTCGAACCGAGCCCACAGCAAAGCCCGCTGCCTAATAGCAGCCAGTTGCTGATCCTGGCATCGGGGCCCGCATGAGACAGCACCTGTCGATGAACCTTGTGGATGGACATGTACGGCGAACCGCCTGCCCACATCATATTGACGATGTTCATGGGGTTAGCGCCCCTCTCCCGCTCAAGTCAGGTGGGACTGCGACTTCATTGAACAAAAATGGTGATACCCATGCCGATTACGGCACCCGCCACCAGCGTCAATGCCAGCTTTACTCGATCACGTTGACGACGTTTGGCCTTGCGCTCTACTTCTACCGGCAAGGTCACGTGATTACCAAATCCTGTGTGCAATACTGCATCACCCTCCAAGGTGACCGCTGTCAGATTTAACTCTGAATAGCGACGGGAAAGCGCCTTTTCTCCAGCATAGGCGGCAAATGGCGCACAGCGCTGATAATCGCTCAGTCGACGCAGGCCGGGGTTGAGCGAAAACGCTTGCCAGTCGGCCTTCTCGGACAGCAATGGATAGCACGGCACGCCCGCGATCACCTGGCGATCGCCCAGGTGGATGTAGGGGCTGTGCACAGCCAGGTCGTGGGCATGGCTGCGCAGCCAGACCTGCAACAGGTTGGGGCTGACCTCCAGGATGGCCCGGGAATCTTCGACAAAGCCCTGCCGATAGAAATGCCAGTCATCCTCGCAGTGGAAGATGTAGGGCGTCTTGACGTGGCTATAAGCCAGGTCGATCGACGGCAGCTGGCCCAGTTTTGGCCGGTTGACGAACACCGTGCAGTGCGGTTTCCAGTGCTCCGGCACTGCCCCATGCACGGCCTCGTCACCTGAATCTTCGGTGATGAAGACTTCGCGAATGGGCGCGGTGTTGTAGCGATCGAAACTCTCAAGGGTATCTTTGAGCAGATCGAACCGCCCACAACTTGTCACGACCAGCGTGACGTCACTCTCATTTGAAAAGCGCACCGGACTCCCTCCGCATTGCGACAATCGACTTCCAGCGCCCGCTCCGTAGGCACGAAAGCTCTTTTTAAATACCCAGCTTCAGGCGTAGCCGCTGCCAGGCAGACAACGGCGGATGAGGCCTGAGCGCAGGGCGCATGTGGTCGACGATGCTACGTCCAACTTCACCGAAACTGAAACGGGAAACCGCCAGATGGCGGCCATTTTCTGCAATCCGCTGTGCCAGCGCAGGGTCGGCCCGCAAACGGCCAAGCTTTTCCTGGAGGGTCGGAATGCTGTCGTAGAACACCACGTTGTGCATGTCTTGCAGGCCCAGGGCGCGGTTTTCTTCCTCGCCCTGGTCGAACGCCAGCAACACACAGCCACAGGCCATGGCTTCGAAGTTCTTGATCATGTACTCGCCCATGCCGACGTCGGCACTGACGAAGAAACGAATACGGTTGAGCGTGTTGCAGTAGTCCTCGCCCGACTTGGTGCGGGTCACTACCAGGTTCTCGACCCGCCCCAACTCGTCCAGCAGCGCCTTGCGCCCACTGTAGGCAACGCTGTTGGTGCTGCCCACGAACGCCAGTTCGATGTCGCGCTCACGCCCTTGATCGGTCAGCAGCCGCTCATCGTAGCCCTTGGGCACGAATACCGCGTCGAAGCCTTCCTGGCGCAGGCGCTCACTGACCATGTAGCCCGAACTGATCACCCGCGCCCACGGCAGCTTGCGGTAATGCGCGCTGAACTTGCCGGTGTACTTGCAGGGGATGTAGTTCTGGTAAGCGTCGTGCTCGAGGATGACCAGGTTAGGCACCGTCTGGATGAACGCCACCTGGCGGATCTCCTGCTTGAAGCGCAGGAAGAACACGATGCGGTCATAACGCTCCACCTGCACTTCACGCTTGAAGTAGCGGCGCAGGTTACGTTGGTCTTCACTGGTCAGCCAGCGCAGGTCACATTCGCAGTTGGCCGCGACGCCATCGTACAGGCGGTCGAGGATCGCCCGCTGTTCCTTCTGCACCAGAAATAAGACTTTCATTGCGTTCCTTGGGCGCTCAGCGCCATCGCGGTCAACCAGGGGGCGCGCCTACAGCTCACGCCGCCAGAACAGTTCATGTCGGCGCACGGCCTTGCGGAAGAATTCGTTCTCGCCATAGGGCGACGGCCGGCGCCCGGCCAGCCAGCGTTGCAACAGGCGGCGCAGGCGGCGCTTGAACGGCGCCGGGGGCTGCAGGTCGTGCATCATGCCCAGGGCCATGGCCTTGTCGTGTTGGGTCGGCAGGCCCAGCACCAGCGCGCACGGCGCCCACGGCTGGTCGGCACTCAGTTGCGGCGGCAAGGCCACACCGTCGCCGCTGTCACCCATTGGCCAGCGGTCGTTGTCATGCAGGTGGTTGGCATAGCACAGCAGCGTTTGCGGCTGCCACTCCAGGCCCTGCAAGGCTTCCAGCACGGCCGCCTGGGCACAGATATGGTCGGGGTGCGGGTCGAGTTGCGGGTGCGGCATGACTAGCACTTCGGGCTTGGCCATGGCCAGCAACGCGCGCAGGTCAGCCAGCAGGTTGTGCCAGGTCGGCGCACCATCACTGTCGGCGGGCAGCGCGAAGGGGTTGAACTGGCGGAACGTGCGGATATCGGCCATGTCGGCTTCGCGTGAAGCGGCCGGCACATCCGGCGCGGCCTGCATGGCCGGCAGTTGCAGGCAGAAGTAGCCCAACTGCACACAGCGCGATTCCGGCACGCCCGCCCAGCGCGGCACGGCAATGCTGTCCCAGGCACGCAAACGGCCTTTGAGGCGCGCCGCCTCGGCTTTGCCCAAGCCCATCTGTTGATAGTGCTCGGCTTCGATTTCGCCGGCAGTCAGGGTGACCACCCAGGTTTCGTCGGCTTGGCTGTACAGGCCATAAGCTGCCAGCTCAGCGTCATCGGCATGGGGCGCAATGACCATCACGCGACGGCGCTGCAACTCGACGCTGGGGGTTATCCACAGGCGCGGTTCGCCCTGCAGCCGGCAATGGCGGCCACGCATACGCAGCGTACCGGCCTGGAGCGGCGCGGCCAGGCCGGTCAGGTTGAGGAAGCGAACCCCGTCGACACCGCGCTCGAACGCCTGCCGATCCGTCAGCTCATCCGCCAACAGCTCCACCCGCGGGTCGAGAAACCGCCCCAACCAGGTGCTCTTTACCCGCAGCTCCAGGACCAGGGTTTCGTCGCCTTGCAGCGCTGCGTCGGCCTTCAACAGGCCGTTTTGCAGGCTGGCCGAGGCTGCGCGGGCCTGCTCACCGAAGTTGTAGGCATAGTCCTCGGTGGGCGCGTAGAACAGGTGGTCCGCGAACCAGGCCTCGTGGGCGGCCCACACCAGCGGCAGCAACAACAGCGGCAGCCACCACCAGGTGAATACACCCAGCCCGATCAGCGCGAGCAGCCCTGCAAGCAGGCCCAGGCGCTTGTTGCGCCGGTGGCGCTTGAGCAACTGCTGCTTGCGGCTCACGCCTGGAACACCGGCACGGGGTTGCACCAGCGGTCCTTGTACTCGCGGTCGGCGCGACCGAACGAGAACCGCAGGTTTTTGTTACGCGCCCGGGCGTCTTCCCAGGCCGCCTGGGTATTCAGGAAGCTCAGCACGCTACCGGGGCTGAACGCCTTGGTTTCCGGGTCGACACCGCCATTGACGTACTCGACGCTGATCCACTCGGGCGCCTCGACGCGATACACCAACTGAATCGCGATGGGCTTGTCGTCGAGCAGCAGCACCGAACCGATCAACAACTCGCGCAAACGCTCGAGCACCTCGTCAATGCGCTCGGCACCGGTGGCCGGGAAGCCCCAACGACGCTGGAACAGGTCACGGTACATGGCGGCAATCTGGCCGGCGTCAAAGTCACTGATCGGCCGCACCACCCCGCCCGCCTCTTCCAGCAAACGCAACTCGCGGCGCTGGTTGTAGCGAAACTTCTTCGACAGGTCCTCGTGGGCACGGGCCATGGCCAACTGCTCGGTCTGCGCCTTGAGCCCGGTGAAGCGGCCCAGGTTCAGCTCGGACAGGTAACGCGCGGCATGGCGCAGTGGCGCGCCAGCATCGGCGGCGGCCGGCAGGATGATCTCGGCGTTGCCGAGGTCGAACAGGCCTTTCTTGCCCGCACGCTTGAGCACGTCCTTGGACAGCGCCAGGTGGCGCCCCCACGTCGGGATCGCTGCCTTCAGCTCGCCGCCTTGCAGCCAACCCAAGTAGCGCACGGGAATTTGCGCCAGCTCGGCCAACTGCTCGACCACCAGCGGGTGCGTGGCCACGCTGCCGCCAAATCGTGCCCAGGCTTCGGCATACGCGTTGGCGTCGATGACTTGCCAGCCGCGTTCGCGGAAGGCTTGGATATGATTGAGCATCACGCCTGCGCCACCAGGGCACGCACCTGCGGCAACTGCCAGAAGGCCTCGCGCACCGCCGGGTCAGAAAAGCGCTGGTTCAGGCGTTGCAGCATGTGCTCGGCGCACGCTTCGCGCTGCTGCTCATCCAGCGTGGCCATGTGCTTCAGGCCTTGGGCCAGCTGCCCAGCGTCACCGAGCGGGAACAGCACACCCACACCTTCGACCACTTCGCGGGCACCGCCGCAGGCCGTGGCCAGCACCGGTACGCCCGCCACCATGGCTTCAAGCAGGACCATGCCGAACGGCTCGTGGTCCGAACTCAAGGCGAACACATCGAACGCGGTGAAATAACGGCGGGCATCCGGCACCTGGCCGAGGAAGTCCACTTGCGCGGCGATACCCAGCTCGGCAGCCAGTGCCTTGAGCTCGGCTTCCAGGCGGCCTTTGCCCAGTATCGCCAGGCGCGCGCCAGCAGGCAGCCCCGGCAGCGCTTGGGCAAAACCGCGCAACAGCGTGGCCTGGTCTTTGTCCGGGTGCAGGCGGCCGACGTTGCCGACGATCCACGCCTGAGGGTCGAGGCCAAGTGCCTCGCGCGCTGCATCCCGAGGCACCAATGCAGCCTGCAGGGCCTCGATGTCGATACGGTTGTACAGGGTCTGGATACGTTCAGCCGGCCATGCGGGCAGGCAGCGGCGCATGTCGTCCCGCACCGCATCGGAAACGCCGAGCAGGCTCAGGCGCTTGCTGAACAGGTTGGCAAACAGCCGCCGCCCTTTGCGCTGATAGTCGCCAAAGGCGTGGTGCACACCGATCACCGGCAGGCCAGTGCCCAACAAGGCGATATAGATCGGCTTGAACCGGTGGGCGATGCAGAAACTGAAATGGCGCTCAGCCGCAATCCGCCGCAAAGCACGGATGGCGCCAAGCTTCAGCCCACGCACGGCCTTGGAGCTGAACTCCAGGAACAGCACCTCGTCCGACGCGCAGCCGGCCGCGACCTGCGGGTCGGCGGCGCCGGTGAGAAACACCGTGGTGACCTGGTAGCCACGCCCCTGAAACAGGCTGGCGTACTGACGGGCACAGTCCAGAAACGGCCCGTCATAGCCATGGCAGAACTGCAGGATGCGCGGTTCAGAGCGGCTGGTCATACGCGGCCGCGCCGTCCTTCACTACCAGGATGTCTTCCATGATCAGGTACTGCAGGTCCGAGCCGAAGAACATGTTCAGGGCATCGGTCGGCGAGCAGATCATCGGTTCACCCCGACGGTTCAGCGAAGTGTTCAGCGACACGCCGTTGCCGGTCAGGTTTTCCAGCGCCTTCATCATGTCGTAGTAACGCGGGTTGTATTCGCGCTTGAGCACCTGGGCACGCGAAGTGCCGTCCTCGTGGACCACCTCCGGTACGCGGGTTTTCCACTCTTCAGCCACTTCGAAGGTGAAGGTCATGAACGGCGCCGGGTGATCGACCTTGATCATCTGCGGGGCGACGGTGTCGAGCATCGACGGGCAGAAAGGTCTCCAGCGCTCGCGGAACTTGATCTGGTGGTTGATGCGGTCAGCCACGCCTTCTACGCTCGGGCAGCCGATGATCGAACGACCACCCAGGGCCCGCGGGCCGAATTCCATGCGGCCCTGGAACCAGGCCACCGGGTTGCCGTCGACCATGATCTTGGCGATCTGCTCGGGCATATTGTCGAGCTTGCGCCACTTCGGCTGGTCCGGGTGACGGGCACAGGCGGCGATCACGTCCTCGTTGGAGTACGACGGGCCGAGGTAGACGTGCTCCATCTTCTCGACCGGCACGCCGCGGGCATGGGACACATAGGCCGCGGCACCCACCGCAGTACCGGCATCACCGGAAGCAGGCTGAACGAACAGCTCCTTCACATCCGGGCGAGCAATGATCTTCTGGTTGAGCTTGACGTTCAGCGCGCAGCCGCCGGCGAAGGCCAGCTTGCCGGTCTGCTTCAAGGTATCGCCCAGGTAATGGTCGATCATCTGCAGGGCCAGCTTCTCGAACAGCGCCTGCATGCTGGCGGCGTAGTGGATGTACGGCTCGTCGGCGATGTCGCCTTCGCGCTTAGGGCCCAGCCACTCGATCAGCTTCGGCGAGAAGTAGAAGCCCTTGCCCTTCTCTTTATAGCGGCGCAGGCCGATGACGTTGGCGTATTCGGTGTTGATCACCAGTTCGCCGTTCTCGAAGCTGGCCAGGCGCGAGAAGTCATATTTGCTGGCGTCGCCGTACGGCGCCATGCCCATGACCTTGAACTCGCCGTCGAGCATTTCGAAACCGAGGAACTCGGTGATCGCGCCATACAGGCCGCCCAGGGAGTCCGGGTCGAAGAATTCCTTGATCTTGTGGATCTTGCCGTTTTCGCCATAGCCGAAGAAGGTCGTGGCGTACTCGCCCTTACCGTCAATACCCAGGATCGCGGTCTTTTCCTTGAAACCCGAGCAGTGGTAGGCGCTGGAGGCGTGAGCCAGGTGGTGCTCGACCGGTTCGATCTTGACCTTTTTCGGGTCGAAGCCCAGTTGCTCCAGGCACCAGACGATCTTCTTGCGGTAGCGCTTGTAGCGACGGTTGCCCATCAGGATCGCGTCGAGGGCGCGGTCCGGGGCATACCAGTAGCGCTTGGCATAGTGCCAGCGGGCCTTGCCGAACAGGCTGATCGGGGCGAACGGAATGGCTACCACGTCGACGTCGGATGGCTTGATGCCTGCCTGCTCCAGGCAGAACTTCGCCGACTCGTAGGGCATGCGGTTCTTCGCATGCTTGTCACGCACGAAGCGCTCTTCTTCGGCGGCGGCAATCAGCTTGCCGTCAATGTACAGGGCCGCGGAAGGGTCATGGCTAAGGGCGCCGGACAGGCCAAGAATCGTCAATGCCAAGGGATTAGCCTCTTCTTTCGGTAGAGATGCGCCAGCGGCCTCGTGGGCGGATGGCGGCTAAAGGGCGAGATTATAACGCAAACGTCACCGACTGCGCGGTAGATGTGGGAGCGGCCTTGCGTCGCGAAAGGGCTGCGCAGCAGCCCCCGATTTCGGCATTCCTACACGATTACCGGGGCCGCTGTGCGGCCCTTTCGCGACGCAAGGCCGCTCCCACAGGGCCGCACAGAATCTGCTTACTCGGCGATCAGCCAGTCCATCCGGTAGCTACCCGCCGTCTGCGCCAGCTCTTTGGCGAGCCAGGGCAGCAGCTCCTTCAGCTCGTCCTCCAGCCCCCACGGTGGGTTGGCAATGACCAGGCCAGAGCCGTTGAGCCCCTGCGGGCTGTCCTGATGGTGCACATACAACTCCACGCGCAGCAACTTGGGCGCGCCAGTGCTGGTGAGGTCCTGATAGAAGCGGGTCAGCGAGCGCTGGTCCTTGATCGGGTACCAGATGGCCGCGACGGTTTGGCGCATGCGGCCGATCGCCTCTTTCATCGAAGTGGTGCAGCGTTTGAGCTCATCGGCCTGCTCGAACGGCGGGTCGATCAGCATGATCGCGCGCTTTTCCTGCACCGGCAGCAGGGCGCGCGGCACATGCCAGCCCTCGCCCAGGTGAACGAAGACGCGTGGGTCTTTCTTCATGTTCTCTTTGAGCAGCGGCCCGTCTTCGGGGTGCTTCTCGTTGAGCAGGGCGCGGTCTTGCTGACGCATCAGGCGGCGGGCCAGCTCTGGCGAACCTGGGTAGTAACGCAACTCGCCATCGGCATTGAGGCGCTTGATGATGCGCAGGTAATCGCCTGCCATGGCCGGCAGGTCGTCGCGGTTCCACAACCGGGCAACGCCTTCGAGGTATTCACCGGTGCGGGTCGCCTGGTCGCCCTGCAAGTCATACAGGCCAAGGCCTGCGTGGGTATCGATATAGGCGAACGGCTGCTCCTTGCGCGACATCAGGGCGATGAGGCGGGTCAGCACGATGTGCTTGAGGACGTCGGCGTGGTTGCCGGCGTGGAAGGCGTGACGATAGTTCATGGCAACTCCTGCGGGGGTGGCAAGTTTACCTTGCCTTGCAGGCGGAGTCAGGCCTGGCTGTCGATCGGCGGCGCCTGCTTCGCGGGCGCCGCCTGTTCAACGGGTATTACTTGTCAGCGTGATACGCCGCATCAGCCGTTTCGAAGCGCTGAACCATCGCCGTCGACGGGCTACCCAGCTTGCTCACCACGACGATGGCGATGCTGGCGAAGAGGAAGCCTGGGATGATTTCGTACAGCCCAAGGGTGTCGAATTGCTTCCACAGGATCACGGTCAACGCACCCACCACGATACCGGCAAGGGCGCCGTTACGGGTCATGCCTTTCCACAGTACCGAGATCAGCACCACCGGACCAAAGGCCGCACCGAAGCCCGCCCAGGCGTAGGCCACCAGGCCCAACACGCGGTTTTCCGGGTTGGCTGCCATGGCGATGGCAATCAGGGCAACCGCCAGCACCATCAGGCGGCCGACCCACACCAGTTCACGCTGCGAAGCACCCTTGCGCAGGAAGGCTTTGTAGAAGTCTTCGGTCAGGGCACTGGAGCACACCAGCAGCTGGCAGCTCAAGGTGCTCATCACCGCCGCCAGGATGGCCGACAGCAACACGCCCGCGATCCATGGGTTGAACAGGATCTTCGCCAGCTCGATGAACACACGCTCGTGGTTCTCGGTGACCGGGCCTGCAAGGTCCGGGTTGGCCGAGAAGTAGGCGATGCCGAAGAAGCCCACGGCACAGGTACCAGCCAGGCACAGGATCATCCACGTCATGGAAATGCGACGAGCCTTGGCGATCGACTTGACCGAGTCAGCGGCCATGAAGCGCGCCAGGATGTGCGGCTGGCCGAAGTAGCCCAGGCCCCAACCCATCAGCGAGATGATGCCGATGAAGGTGGCACCTTTGAACATGTCGAAGTTGGCCGGGTTCTGCGCTTCGATGGCCAGGAAGGTGGTGTCGAAGCCACCGGTCGAGATCAGCACGATCACCGGGGTGAGGATCAGCGCGAAAATCATCAGCGAAGCCTGCACGGTGTCGGTCCAGCTCACCGCCAGGAAGCCACCGACGAAGGTGTAGGCGATGGTGGCGGCAGCGCCAGCCCACAGGGCCGTCTCGTACGGCATGCCGAAGGTGCTTTCGAACAGACGCGCACCGGCGACGATGCCCGACGCGCAATAAATGGTGAAGAACACCAGGATGACGATGGCCGAGATGATCCGCAGCAGGCCGCTCTGGTCTTCGAAGCGGCTGGAGAAGTAGTCCGGCAGCGTCAAGGCATCGCCGTTGTGCTCGGTCTGCACCCGCAGCCGACCCGCAACGAACAGCCAGTTCAGGTAGGCGCCGACGGTCAGGCCGATGGCGATCCAGGCTTCGGACAGGCCGGAGAAGTAGATGGCGCCCGGCAGGCCCATCAACAGCCAGCCGCTCATGTCGGACGCACCGGCAGAGAGCGCAGTGACCACGCTGCCCAGGCTTCGACCGCCCAGGATGTAGTCGGAAAGGTTATTGGTGGCGCGATACGCGGCGAAGCCGATCAGTACCATCGCAGCGATATAGATCACAAAGGTGATCGTTAGTGGATTGCCCATGCGTGTGCCCTGGCGTTTGTTGTTATTTCATGCACAACCACAACGTGGCGGTTGCACCCAGGTGGCGAATGCTATGCAACATCGCAAACAGGGTGCAACCCTTTTTCCGTTTCAAGTTGCACCTACTCGTGCATTTTCAGTTAAAGCCTCGTTCTTGCTCCTTTTTGGAGCAAAAACGGGATTTTTCAGACTAAATCGCCCCAGAAACAACCTTTAATTAAGTGTAGGAATGTTCGCCGGACGAGTTGCACCTTTTCCGTAAAAAAATCGGGTTGCACCTGGTTGCACCTGAATTGCCCTACAGCTACTCTTGGCGTCAGCTTAGGCCACAGCCGTGGCAATAATGAGGATAAGAAATGGCGACGACCACCCTTGGGGTCAAACTCGATGACCCTACCCGTGAGCGACTCAAAGCAGCTGCGCAGTCCATCGACCGCACGCCGCATTGGTTGATCAAGCAAGCGATCTTCAATTACCTGGAGAAGCTCGAGGGTGGTGCCACCCTGACCGAACTCAACGGTCATGCCAGCAACCTGGTCGACGATGCTGGCGAAGTCCAGCCGGACCATGCTCACCAATGCTTCCTCGAATTCGCCGAGAGCATCCTGCCGCAATCGGTACTGCGCTCGGCCATCACCGCCGCTTACCGCCGCCCCGAGCAGGAAGTCATTCCGATGCTGCTGGAGCAGGCTCGCCTGAGCGCGCCACTGGCAGAGGCCACCAACAAACTGGCGGCCGGCATCGCCGAAAAACTGCGCAACCAGAAGAGCGCTGGCGGCCGCGCAGGCATCGTCCAGGGCCTGCTGCAAGAGTTCTCGCTGTCGTCCCAGGAAGGCGTGGCACTGATGTGCCTGGCAGAAGCCTTGCTGCGCATCCCAGACAAGGGCACCCGCGATGCGCTGATCCGCGACAAGATCAGCACCGGCAACTGGCAGCCGCACCTGGGCAACAGCCCATCGCTGTTCGTCAACGCCGCCACCTGGGGCCTGCTGCTGACCGGCAAGCTGGTGTCCACCCATAACGAATCCGGCCTCACCTCGTCGCTCACCCGTATCATCGGCAAAAGCGGCGAGCCGATGATCCGCAAGGGCGTCGACATGGCCATGCGCCTGATGGGCGAGCAGTTCGTCACCGGTGAAACCATCGCCGAAGCCCTGGCCAACGCCAGCCGTTTCGAGGCCAAGGGCTTCCGTTATTCCTACGACATGCTTGGCGAAGCCGCACTGACCGAGCACGACGCACAGAAGTACCTGGCATCCTACGAGCAAGCGATCCACTCGATCGGCAAAGCCTCGCATGGCCGCGGCATCTATGAAGGCCCGGGCATCTCGATCAAGCTGTCGGCCCTGCACCCGCGCTACAGCCGCGCCCAGTATGAGCGCGTGATGGAAGAGCTGTACCCGCGCCTGCTGTCGCTGACCCTGCTGGCCAAGCAATACGATATCGGCCTGAACATCGACGCCGAAGAAGCCGACCGCCTGGAGCTGTCGCTCGACCTGCTCGAGCGCCTGTGCTTCGAACCCTCGCTGGCAGGCTGGAACGGTATTGGCTTCGTCATCCAGGCCTACCAAAAGCGCTGCCCGTATGTGATCGACTATGTCATCGACCTGGCCAAGCGCAGCCGCCATCGCCTGATGATCCGCCTGGTGAAAGGCGCCTACTGGGACAGCGAAATCAAGCGCGCCCAGGTCGAAGGCCTGGAAGGCTACCCGGTCTACACCCGCAAGGTGTACACCGATGTGTCCTACGTTGCCTGCGCACGCAAACTGCTGGCCGTGCCCGAAGCCATCTACCCGCAGTTCGCCACCCACAACGCCCACACCCTGTCGGCCATCTACCACATCGCCGGCCAGAACTATTACCCCGGCCAGTACGAGTTCCAGTGCCTGCACGGCATGGGTGAGCCGCTGTACGAGCAAGTGGTCGGCAAGATTTCCGAAGGCAAGCTGAACCGTCCGTGCCGCGTCTATGCCCCGGTCGGCACCCACGAGACCCTGCTTGCGTACCTGGTTCGTCGCCTGCTGGAAAACGGTGCCAACACCTCGTTCGTCAACCGCATCGCCGACCACTCGATCTCCATCCAGGAACTGGTTGCCGACCCGGTCGCCAGCATCGAGCGCATGGCCACCCAGGAAGGCGGCATCGGCCTGCCACACCCGCGCATCCCGTTGCCGCGTGACCTGTACGGCACTGAGCGGGCCAACTCGGCCGGTATCGACATGGCCAACGAACACCGCCTGGCGTCGCTGTCCTGCGCCATGCTGGCCACTGCCCACAACGACTGGAAAGCCACCCCGCTGCTGGCCTGCGCCGCCAGCGAATCGGCTGCTGTGCCGGTGCTGAACCCAGCGGACCACCGCGATGTGGTCGGCCACGTCCAGGAAGCCACGGTTGCCGACGTCGACAACGCCATCCAGTGCGCCCTCAACGCCGCACCGATCTGGCAGGCCACCCCACCCGCCGAGCGCGCTGCGATCCTTGAGCGCACCGCCGACCTGATGGAAGCCGAGATCCAGCCGCTGATGGGCCTGCTCATCCGCGAGGCGGGTAAAACCTTCGCCAACGCCATCGCCGAAGTGCGCGAGGCCGTGGACTTCCTGCGCTACTACGCGGTGCAAGCCCGCAACGACTTCAGCAACGACGCCCACCGCCCATTGGGCCCAGTGGTGTGCATCAGCCCGTGGAACTTCCCGTTGGCAATCTTCAGCGGCCAGGTCGCCGCTGCACTCGCCGCGGGCAACCCAGTACTGGCCAAGCCCGCCGAGCAAACCCCGCTGATTGCCGCCCAGGCCGTGCGCCTGCTGCTGGAAGCCGGCATTCCGGAAGGCGTCCTGCAACTGCTGCCAGGCCGCGGCGAGACTGTCGGTGCCGGCCTGGTCGGTGACGAGCGCGTCAAAGGCGTGATGTTCACCGGTTCCACCGAAGTGGCCCGCCTGCTGCAACGCAACGTCGCCGGCCGCCTGGACAACCAGGGCCGCCCGATCCCGCTGATCGCCGAAACCGGCGGCCAGAACGCGATGATCGTCGACTCCTCGGCCCTGACCGAGCAGGTGGTGATCGATGTGGTGTCCTCGGCCTTCGACAGCGCCGGCCAGCGCTGCTCGGCACTGCGCGTGCTGTGCCTGCAGGAAGACTCCGCCGACCGTGTGATCGAGATGCTCAAGGGTGCCATGGCCGAAAGCCGCCTGGGCAACCCGGACCGCCTGGCCGTGGACATCGGCCCGGTGATCGACGCCGAAGCCAAGGCCGGCATCGAGAAGCACATCCAGGGCATGCGTGAAAAAGGCCGCTCGGTCTACCAGGTTGCCATCGCCGATGCGGCCGAGGTCAAACGCGGCACCTTCGTCATGCCAACCCTGATCGAGCTGGACAGCTTCGACGAACTCAAGCGCGAGATCTTCGGCCCAGTGCTGCACGTGGTGCGCTACAACCGCCGCAACCTCGACCAACTGATCGAGCAGATCAACAACTCCGGTTACGGCCTGACCCTCGGCGTGCACACCCGCATCGACGAGACCATCGCCAAAGTGGTGGAGAACGCCAACGCCGGCAACATGTACGTCAACCGCAACATCGTTGGCGCAGTGGTCGGCGTGCAGCCGTTCGGTGGTGAAGGCCTGTCCGGTACCGGCCCGAAAGCCGGCGGCCCGCTGTACCTGTACCGCTTGCTGTCGACCCGCCCGGCCGACGCCATTGGCCGTCACTTCCAGCAGCAGGATGGCGAAGGCAAGCCTGACCGCACCCTGCACGAGCAGCTGATCAAGCCGCTGCACAGCCTCAAGGCCTGGGCCGAGAGCAACCAGCAGGCCGACCTGGCTGCGCTGTGCACCCAGTTTGCCGGCCAGTCGCAGAGCGGCATCGCCCGCCTGCTGCCAGGCCCGACCGGCGAGCGCAACAGCTACACCATCCTGCCGCGCGAGCACGTGCTGTGCCTGGCGGACAACGAAGCCGACCTGCTGGCGCAGTTTGCTGCCGTCTTGGCGGTTGGCAGCTCGGCGGTATGGGCTGACGGCGAACCGGGCAAAGCCCTGCGCGCCCGCCTGCCGAAAGAGCTGCAGGCCAAGGTCAAGCTGGTAGCGGATTGGAACAAGGATGAAGTGGCGTTCGACGCCGTGATCCACCATGGCGATTCGGACCAGCTGCGTAGCGTGTGCCAGCAAGTGGCCAAGCGTGCCGGGGCGATCGTCGGTGTGCACGGGCTGTCCAGCGGCGACCACCAGATTGCGCTGGAGCGCTTGGTAATCGAGCGGGCGGTGAGTGTGAATACTGCTGCTGCGGGGGGTAATGCGAGCCTGATGACCATTGGTTGATGGCTTTTGATAAAAAAGGAGAGCTTCGGCTCTCCTTTTTTATGGGCGCATGTCTTGAGATGTTTGGCGCCTATGAGATCGAGCGCCGCCCGCGCGGCGCATCGCGAGCTGCGCTCGCTCCTACGTTTGTTTCGGGCCAATTATTCCTGCGCGATTTGTGCGCGAACGCTCTGATGCATGACACGATATCGCGTCGTACAAACCAGGCGGCCGCGCGTCTCTGGCACAGGCATGCCTGGCCCGAAACAAACGTAGGAGCGAGCGCAGCTCGCGATGCGCCGCGCGGGCGGCGCTCGGTTTCATAGGCGCTGTAAGAGGAATGGCAAGCACCTGTCAGCCTTAAGCGAATACTCCGCCGAACACCTTCGTGTGACCCATTGAGTCCGAGCTATGTGGACTAATTTTTCACCTGGATTGCGAGCCTCGGATCGCCTTTTTTGTATCTGGGCAAACTGACGCTCAGACCATGGATGAAAGGCTGACCAAGGCAAACAACTGCATCACGGCAATCGCAATGCCCAGCAACATCCAAAGCCAGTTGGCCAGTGTGAAACGGCTGTTGCCCACCCCCCCTGGGTCACCCGCACTGAAATTGATGCCTTTCTGCATGGGCACCAAGATGATCAGCCAAGCCAACTGAATGACAGCTCCTGCAACATAGGCAGCCAACCATTGATCATCCAGAGCGACGCTGGCAACCAGCCAAGCAATGGTCATACCGTAGTAGCCCAATGTCAGCCCCAGGATGGACCACGGATAGGTCCTCCCTGAGTCGCGAATCTGGTCATTTACCCTTCGCAATAATGGATAGATAAAAAACACAGCAAAAGCGCTTCGCCAGAATGGGCTGACCTGCTCTCCCGTTTTCGCGCTATGCAGCTTCCAACTTTGATAGAAGCAATACAACCAGTAGAAGCCGAAAGTGAAGAACGTCATCACGCCATATTTCATGGGAGAAACGACATAAAACGGTACTTCATGACCCTTGGCATCGGGCAATTCATTGTCGCGGGCATCACTCATTAGAAACGCTTCCTTATGAACACCAAAGCGCCTATTCAAGACCAGCTCGCGCTCAATCCGCAGTAGTCCGATTTCTCCTTGATTTGTGGGGAATGTCTCTGAATTGCCTGCGCTTGCGCTTCGCGACGTTTGACAGCACGGCCAAGCGAACCGGGGCGATCATTGATGTGCAGGAGCTATCCGCCAAAGCCACCAAAGACTCCAGCCTTTTGTTCCTTCGCAGGCAGCCAGAACGCACAACCAAAGCCATGCGCTGATATCGGGCAGTAGTAAGATCAAGGAAAGTGATGGAATTACAAAAAAAAGGCGAAAAGGCAGTTGAGCAAATGCCAGATAAACGCCAGCCCTTCGTCCCCAGCAAAGCAGCACACTGCTGACAGCAATGGAAAGCTGAGCAATCAGTCCTATCCAAACAAGGATTTCAAGTCCTCCACCCCACCGCTCCATATTTGAAAGCGCAGAATCGAAATCGCTAAAAAATGGTGTCACACCCCGATTTAGTCCAGCGACAACCACAAACCCCACATAAAAAGCATCCATACTTCCCCAAAAAAAACCAACCCAGCGCCGTGGTTCGATTACTGACACGCTTACCTCACTTAGCGGTACACACTTCTGAGTTATATCCCTGGCGGTGTTGGCATAAATTGAACAATGGTTTTAGCCAAAAAAGGATCTTCGATTTTGTGTAAATCTTCTTTCCAGCCCCTGCCACAACGCGACAACCATCTCATCACCTGCCCCTCTTGATTGAAGTCTTTACACTTACTCCAACCTGCTCATCGGTGCGTCAGCGATACCTCCTAAAATAATGTAGGACGTTTCCTTTTCTTACGGACAGCCCTACATCCTACTCACGAGCCTTGCAGGCATTCAGGTCCTTTTAAGCCCATATCACCCAGATCTATTGACCTGTTCCCACATCCGCACTCCCGCCTAGACTCGGCCAATGCCCGCTCAAGGACCGCCCCCATGCCCGAGACCCTGCTCAGCCCTCGCAACCTCGCCTTCGAGCTCTACGAAGTCCTAAACGCCGAAGCCCTCACCCAGCGCCCGCGCTTCGCCGAGCACAGCCGCGAAACCTTCGACGCCGCGCTGACCACCGCCCGCACCATCGCCGAAAAGTTCTTCGCCCCGCACAACCGCAAGGCCGATGAAAACGAGCCGCGCTTCGTCGACGGCCGCGCAGAGCTGATCCCCGAGGTGAAACCGGCCGTGGACGCCTTCCTCGAAGCGGGCTTTCTCAACGCCAACCGCGACTTCGAAGTCGGCGGCATGCAGTTGCCCAGCCTGGTCTCGCAGGCCTGCTTTGCGCACTTCCAGGCCGCCAACGCTGGCACCACGGCCTACCCATTCCTGACCATGGGCGCGGCCAATCTGATCGAAAGCTTCGGCACCGACGAACAAAAACGCCTGTTCCTGCAGCCGATGATCGAAGGCCGCTACTTCGGCACCATGGCGTTGACCGAGCCGCATGCGGGCTCGTCCCTGGCCGATATCCGCACCCGCGCCGAACCCGCTGGCGATGGCAGCTACCGGCTCAAGGGCAACAAGATCTTCATCTCTGGCGGCGACCACGAGCTGTCGGAAAACATCGTGCACATGGTGCTGGCCAAGCTGCCGGATGCACCTCCCGGGGTGAAGGGCATCTCGCTGTTCATCGTGCCCAAGTACCGGGTGAACCCGGATGGCAGCCGTGGCGAGCGTAACGATGTGCTGCTAGCTGGCCTGTTCCACAAGATGGGTTGGCGCGGCACCACCTCGACGGCGTTGAACTTCGGCGACAATGGCCAGTGCATCGGCTACCTGGTCGGCCAGCCGCACCAGGGCCTGGCCTGCATGTTCCAGATGATGAACGAGGCGCGCATCGGCGTTGGCATGGGCGCGGTGATGCTCGGATATGCCGGCTACCTGTACTCGCTGGACTACGCGCGCCAGCGGCCGCAAGGACGGTTGCCTGACAACAAGGACCCGCACAGCCCTGCCGTGCCGATCATCGGGCATACCGACGTCAAGCGCATGCTGCTGACGCAGAAGGCTTACGTTGAAGGCGCCTTCGACCTTGGCCTGTACGCCGCACGCCTGTTCGACGACACCCAGACAGCCGACGATGAGAGCACCCGGCAGCACGCCCAGGCACTGCTCGACCTGTTGACCCCGATCGTCAAATCCTGGCCATCGACCTTCTGCCTCAAAGCCAATGAGTTAGCGATCCAGGTCCTCGGCGGCCATGGCTACACCCGCGAATACCCCGTTGAGCAGTATTACCGCGACAACCGCCTGAACCCGATTCACGAGGGCACTGAAGGCATCCAGTCGCTCGACCTGCTCGGCCGCAAGCTTGCGCAAAACGGCGGCGCCGGGCTCAAGCAACTGATCCGCCTGATCGCCAGCACAGCCGAGCGCGCCTGCCACCACCCTGGCCTCGACACCCTGCGCCAGCCGCTGGAGCAGTTGGTCAATCGCCTGCAAGCCGTCACCCTTGCCCTGCTGGGTGACATGGCTCAGGGCAACGTCAGCACCGCCCTGGGCAACTCGGCCCTGTACCTCAAGGCCTTCGGCCACTGCGTGGTCGGCTGGCGCTGGCTGGAACAGGCGATCCACGCCGAACTCGGCCTGCTCAAAGGCAACGCCGACGACCGCGACTTCTACCTCGGCAAGCTCCAGGCCGCGCGCTACTTCCTGACCTGGGAAGTACCGGGCTGCCACAATGAGCTGGCATTGCTCGAGGTACGCGACGACACCTGCATCACCATGCAAGACGGGTGGTTCTAGCGACCAGCGCAGTGCCGCGCTCACGAGCCTCTATCTGTCACCCGTGTCGCTCAGCGCATTGGCAGGCGTGGCCAACCTGCGCGGCTGGCGGGTGATGGCGATACCTGCCGCGACCACCGCAATGCCCACGTAGGTTGTCCAATGGATCACGTCCCCGAACATCATCGCCGCCCATAACAACGTCACCGGAGGCTCGAGGTAGACCAGTGCCGAGACGCGGGTCGCCGAGAGCTTTGTCAGCAATATCCACAGGCTCAGGTAGGCAATGAACGTGGAGAACAGAGTCAGCCATGCGACCGCCGCCCAGACCTGTGTGCTGGCAGGCACTTCGATCAACCCCAGTGGCAAGCCTGCAGCCGTGAGCAGCAGCAGTGTCGCAGTCGATTGCAGAAACAACGGCATCAGCAGACCGTCCTTGCTGTGGTCCGTCGCCATGATCGATTGCCGACGCTGATACAGCGTGGCAATGGACAACGTGATGGCGGCGATCAGCGGCAGGGCGTAAAGCCAGAGGCTAAGCTGGCTCGCAGACAGGCTGTACTCTGCAAAAATGATCATGCTGACGCCGGCGAACCCCACCCCAAGCCCGAGCCATTCCTGCCGACCACTGCGCTCATGCTGGTTGTTGTTGCTCATCGATGCCGTGATCAATGGCTGCAGCGCACAAATGATGGCGGCAATCCCCGCCGGTAGCCCGCCCCGGATGGCGATGTAGACACTGACCAGATAGGCAAACTGCGCCAGGAAACCAATGACGGCGTTGTAACGTATCTGCGCCCACGTAAGCGCACGCAGCCGATGCACGACAAAAGGCAGCAGGCAGATGCTGACCAGCAGAAACCGCCAGAACAGCAGGTTGATGGCACCCGCGTCTTCCGTGCCCAGCCGGGCACCAATAAAGCCCGAACTCCAGGAAAGGACAAAGATGACTTGCAGCAGGATCAGGTACGGCGCACTGCTTGGCATGTTCACGCCCCTGTGTGATGCAATTGCGCGAACGTAATCGGCTCGATGCCTATTCTTGAAAACTGGCGGGCTGCTGATCGCTGCAAGGCCCAGCGCAACCCCAACCATTTAGGGATCGTCGCAGGGATGCCATCGTCGGAGGCCAAGTGCCAAAACCGGTTGGAGTCGTCACCAAAGTAGGGACAATGAAAGGACAGCACCAACGACATGCGTCGCCCGCTGACCACCGGGCGCACACCGTGGAACAATCGGCTGCCATAGATGAACAAGGCATCGCCAGGTGCGTCCAGGCGCGCATTTTCGAAGGTACGGTGATCCAGCGCATCAAAGCTGTCGACAGTGCCGTTATGGAACAGGAATTCGCCCCCGCTGTATTCGCAGGCCCCCGACAGCACGATGTTCAGCACGTAATTGGTGCCGTCTGTGTGCCACATGCCGAGTTGCTGCTGTTGCTCGACAGGCTTGGGGTAGAAATAGTTGACCTGCGAGCGCGCATTGACCATGGGGTAAGGCACCAGCGGCACGCCTGCAATGCGCGAGACAGCTAACAGGAATGAGCGGCTGCACATCATGTCGTTGATGAACGATGATAAAGCCGTCACCCCTCGCGTACGCCGCGAAATGATCCAGTCGCTGTCACTCGCCCCCTCCTCCAGACGGCTGCAGATGCCTTGCAAGGCCGCAACGCCCTCGGGCGTGAACAGCCGATGCACAACCGCCACCCCGGTGATGCTGTCCGCTGCGATTTTGGCGTGCGGGCTGTCGGCATACCCAAGCTGCCCAAGTGTTCGGGTGTCGCTGAGGACGGGCCCGTGCTGGCAAAGCAAATCGTCCGACCAGGGCAACTGCTCACTGAGGCAGATAGGCGATGGCCGCGGCGTGCGCTTCAATGTCGACTTGAGCGCCAGCTTCACGCGCCCTACGCCGCGTTCGAACAGGGGTAAGGTGTCTGAAGGATTCATGATGTGTCTGTCCCCGTAGAGTCACTACTGAAGGTACTTCGCGATCTGGTAGCGCACCGAGCCATCACCACTGGCGAACTCGTCCACCACACTGCAGTTGCAATGCCGGGCCCTGATGCGACGGAACTGTTCGGGCGTGTACTTGAGGCAGATGTTGGTCAGCAGGTACCCACGTTGCTGCAGACGCTGCACAGGTTGCAGGGTTACCGCGACATGGATGGGTTCATCCTGAATGAGTAGCGGTACGAGCATGGCTTCATGCTCGCCCGAGGGGATGAAGCCTTGTTGAAGCGCGACCATTTGGGAGAACTGGAGCATGCAGGGGTTGGCGTAGAACTTGAGGATGGTACTTTCCAGGCCTTCGTCGTAGACCTGCATTTCCGAAAGGATGTAGGTGGTGTTACCTGCAAGGCTACGAATCAGCCGCCCAGTGCTCACTGGCAGCTCGTTGCCCTCCTGAAACCCAAGCAGGGTGATGAGTGTGAGCTCCTGATCGTGACGCAAATCCTCATGGGTTACGGTGCGGTAATCAGCGGCGATGTAATTGAAACTGCCATCCTCGCGCACGATGGGCCCCACGGCATCGCTCATCGCGGCTTGCGAGGTCTGGTTGATATCGATGGCGGTGTAGCGGATGGAGCTGGACGTCTCGACCATTCGCTTCAGCAAGCAGGCGCTCTTGATCGGCTCCGGGCCCAGCTCCACATAGTGCACGCGGCGCCCACTGCTCAGCGCTGCCAACCGCTCGGCAACGTCGCCGATGACGGCCTTGAGCGCCCCCTGCCCCTCTGCATCAGCACAGAGCCCGCTCTGACCTACGCCTTGCTCATTCAAGGCGCGCATAAGCAGAAATATCTCGTGGTTGAAACGGTGGTCGCTTTCAGGTCCCGGCTCAGGCTGGGCCAATGTCGAGTACTTCTCGTGGTTCTCGACAGTCCATAGTCGTGCGTGCTGGTAAGCGGGGTTGCGCACGAGTGCATCTACCACGAAGTCGTTCAGGCTCATCCGTATCATTCCATTGCAATTCAGGGGGCATGCGGGCTTCGACCCCACAGTAAGAGTGGGTATAAAGGCTGTACAGTTGATTAAATCGAAGCGCTGGTTCGATCCGACCAAATCAGGTGGCTCCATGGGCAAAGGCCTCGACATCGATGTACTGAGAACCTTCCAGGCAGTGGCCCGGCTAGGCCGTTTCAAGGCGGCGGCCGACTACGTCCACCGCAGCCCATCGGCGGTGACGACGCAGATCCAGAAGCTGGAGGGAAAGATCGGGCAACAATTGTTCACACGCAGTAACCAGTCGGTGGAGCTAACCCCTGCGGGCCGTCAGCTGATGGGCGAAGCGACACGTTTCTTGATGGCTCACGACAGGCTACTGGCCACGCTGTCGCCACAGCAGATGACCGGCAAGGTGCGCATAGGCGTACCCGACGGTTATGCCGCCAACCTCATGAGCGACTTTCTACCGGTGTTCGTCGCCAACAACCCGAAGCTGGAGTTGGAGGCTGTAGCGCGATCCAGCGCAGAGCTCATCGACCTGTTTGCGCGACAGCGGCTGGACCTGGCTGTAGCGGTTAGCAGTGACGACTGGCAGCAAGGCGAGTGGCTTCGCTCGACGCAGCCGCGCTGGGCCGCAGCGCCTGGATTCAGCCATGACCCCAATCGCCCCTTGCCGCTGGCACTGCAGTTGAAGGGTTGCCCGTACCGGGAGGCGGCCTTGCAGGCACTGAAAGCCCAAGGCATTGCGTACCGTGTGCTGCTGGAAAGCGCCAACTGGCACGCGGTACTGGCCTGCATGAGAAGTGGCCTGGCCGTGGGCATTGTCGAAGGGCTGGATAGCACGGATACCTCACTCGCGTACGTGGAAGGGCTGGGCTTGCCCGACCTCGAAAAGCACCACGTCTACTTGCTGACGGACACCTCGCACCATGTCGCAACGCATCTGAATGCTATGTTGAAGGCCGCCATCCAGAAAGTGGGCGTAACAACGCCGCCCCATTGCTGGGAGGGCGGTGGTTGAACGGCCCGCGTTATTTCCTGACCAGGGAAGTACCTGGCTGCCATAATGAGCTGGCATTGCTCGTGGCCCGTGACGATACAGGCCTAGGCATGCGAGTGGCGTGGTTCTAGGGGGAGCCACCACTGACTCGGAGGTTCCCGCATGTTCGATTCCAGCGCCCTGTTGCGCCAGCGCTTTGCTGGGCTGCGCAGCACGGCCGAGTTGTTTTCCCTGCGTCATGTGAAGCAGTCGTACCAGGCATTGTCTGTGCGTCGCAATGTGGCCGAGCCGCCCTTCTTCAGCCAGGACGAGGGTGCCATGCTCACCGTGCGGGTCAGCGGCGTTGAGGCCTATGCGGCCACCGCCGACCTGTCCCAACAAGGCTTGCAGCAGGCGCTCGAACGCGCCGAAGCGCTGGCCCGGCAGATCGCCAGGCATAGCCTGCTGGACCTGCGCGACCAACCGGTGACCAGCGCACGCCACGACCATGTCTCGCCCAACTTCGACCAGCCACTGCCCAACCTCGCCGATTGCCTGGGCCTGCTCGCCGCCGAGTCGGCCAGCGTGCCCCAGGACAGCCGCCTGGTGGATTGGCAAGCCGGCCTGGACATCACCCTGGTCGAACAAACCTACCTCAACTCCGCCGGCGCCGAGTTGCGCCACGCCCAGCGCTTCCTGTTCCCAGGCCTGAGCGTGACGGCCAGCGACGGCCAAGACAGCCAGAGCCGCAGCCTGGGCCGGGACAACTTTGGCCAGCAGGGTGGCTTCGAGGTCATCGAGCGCTGTGGCCTGGTGGGCGCCGCCCGGCGGGTCGCCGACGAGGCGCTGCAACTGCTGTTGGCGCCCAATACACCCAGCGGCCCACGTGACCTGCTGCTGATGCCCGACCAGATGATGCTGCAGATTCACGAGTCCATCGGCCACCCGCTGGAGATGGACCGCATTCTCGGCGACGAGCGCAACTACGCCGGCACCAGTTTCGTCAACGCCAGTGACTTCGGCCACCTGCAATACGGCTCGAAGCTGCTCAACGTGACCTTCGACCCGACCATCGGCGAAGAACTCGCCAGCTACAGCTACGACGATGACGGCACCCAGGCCAGCAAGCAGTTCCTGATCCGCGATGGCGTGCTACTGCGCCCGTTGGGCGGCGCCCTGTCGCAGTTCCGCTCCGGCCTGGACGGCGTGGCCAACAGCCGTGCCTGTGGCTGGAACCGCGCACCGATCGACCGCATGGCCAACCTCAACATCGAGCCGGGCGACCGCTCGCTGGCGCAGCTGGTCAAGGGCATCGAGCACGGCATCCTGATGCGCACCAACCGCTCCTGGTCCATCGACGATGCCCGCAACAAGTTCCAGTTCGGCTGCGAGTGGGGCCAACTGATCGAAAACGGCGAGCTCAAGGGCATCGTCAAGAACCCCAACTACCGCGGCATCTCGGCGCAGTTCTGGCGCAACTTGTCCGCTGTCGGCGACGCCAGCACCTTCCAGGTGCTCGGTACGCCCAATTGCGGCAAAGGCGAGCCCAACCAGGTGGTGCGGGTCGGCCATGCTTCGCCGGCCTGCGTGTTCAGCCAGATCGATGTCTTCGGAGGCGACGCCTGATGAGCGCCACACCCCAACACCGTTTCGAAAGCCTGCTTGGCGCCCTGCGCGATGCCCTGCAGCCGGGCGAACAGTTCACCTTTGGCTACAGCGCCGAGCAGTCGCAGTTCGTGCGCTTCAACCACGCCAAGGTGCGCCAGGCCGGCGAGGTGAGCCAGGCCAGTGTGCAACTGCGCCTGATCTGTGATGGCCGCCAGGCCGAGCAGTTGATCACCTTGGGCGATGATGCCGTGCTGGACCGCGCGCGCCTGGCCGATGCCCTGGGCCAACTGCGCCAGACCCTGCCCCTGCTGGCCGTCGATCCCTACCTGCGCCTGGACGAAACCCCGTGGAACAGCCACAGCCAGCAAGACCACACGCTGCCGGAACTGGATGAAGTGCTGGCCTTGATCGAACAGGAAGCCGGCGACCTGGACCTGGTCGGCATCTACGCCGCCGGGCCGATCTGTCGCGGCTTCGCCAGCTCGTTCGGGGCCTTTGGCTGGCACCAGGCCAACAGTTTCAACATGGACTGGAGCCTGTTCCACAGCAACGGCCAGGCCGTGAAAGCCAACTATGCCGGGCAGGCCTGGAGCGCTGACGAGTTCGTCGCGCGCCTGCGCCTGGCCCGCGAGCAACTGGCGTTCCTGGGCCGCCCTGCCATCACCTTGAAACCGGGCAGTTACCGCGCCTACCTGGCGCCAGCGGCCATGGACGAGATCGCCGGCATGCTGTGCTGGGGCGGGTTTTCTGCGCAGGCCCTGGCCACTGGCAACAGCGCCCTGCAGCGCCTGTATAACGGCGATGCCCAACTGAGCCCGCTGGTCAGCTTCGACGAGCAGGTCAGCGGTTCGCTGAGCCCGGCGTTTTCGGATGAGGGGTCACCCCGCCTCGATGTGCCGCTGATCCAACAAGGCAAGGCCGTGCAGCGCCTGATCAGCGCACGCAGTGCGGCCGAGTTCGCGCTGGTGGCGAATGGCGCCGACAGCTACGAGTCGCCCTGCGCCTTGAGCCTGGCGGCGGGCAACCTGGCCAGTGAAGCAATCCTCGAACGGCTGGGCACCGGGCTGTATATCAGCAATTTGTGGTACCTGAACTACTCGGACCTGCCAGCAGCACGCATGACCGGCCTGACCCGTTTTGCCACCTTCTGGGTGGAGAATGGCCAGATTCAGGGGCCGGTAAGTACCATGCGCTTCGATGACAGCCTGTACAGTTTGCTGGGCAGCCAACTGGAGGACCTGACGCACGAGCGCGAGATGATCCTGTCTACCAGTACCTATGGACAGCGCAGTACTGGGTCGAGTCATTTACCGGGAGCATTGGTCAAAGGCCTGACCCTGACATTGTGATAGGCATTACCGGCCCTTTCGCGGGGCAAGCCCGCTCCCACAGAGATGTCACCCCATTCGAGGGCAGTGGAGATCCTGTGGGAGCGGGCTTGCCCCGCGAAGAGGCCGGCACTGACAAACGAGGACGTCATGCCCGAACGCACCCCGCTGGACCCCGTCACCGCCCGCTGGATCCCCTGGGTCGTGGCCATCGCTTTCTTCATGCAGTCCCTGGACGGCACCATTCTCAACACCGCGCTGCCGGCCATGGCCCGCTCGCTGGAAGAGGACCCGCTGCGCATGCAAGGCGTGATCATCGCCTACATGCTCACCGTGGCCTTGCTGATTCCCGCCTCCGGCTGGATCGCCGACCGCTTTGGCACCAAACGCATCTTCTTCAGCGCAATCCTGTTGTTCAGCTTCGGCTCGCTGTTGTGCGCCGCCGCCAACAGCCTGGGCTTTCTGATCCTGGCACGCGTCGTTCAAGGCCTGGGCGGTGCGCTGATGCTGCCGGTCGGGCGGCTGGTGGTGTTGCGCGCCTACCCCCGCACCGAGCTGGTGCGGATCATGAGCTTCATCACCATCCCCGGCCTGCTCGGCCCCCTGCTCGGCCCAACGGTCGGTGGCTGGCTGGTGGAAATCCTCAGCTGGCACTGGATCTTCCTGCTCAACCTACCGGTCGGTGCCATCGGCTGTTATGCCGTGTGGAAGTTCATCCCTGACCTGCGCGGCGCCGAGCGCACCAGCTTCGATGGCCCAGGCTTCCTCTTGTTCGGCGCGGCGATGGTGCTGATCACCATCGCCATGGAAGGCTTGGGCGAGTTGCACTTGCCGCACTTGCGGGTAATGTTGCTGCTGTTCGCTGGCATGGCCTGCCTGGCCGCCTACTGGCTACGGGCCGGGCGCGATCCCGAGCCGTTGTTCTCGCCCAGCCTGTTCCGCGTACGCACCTTTGCCATCGGCATCCTCGGCAACCTGTTCGCGCGCCTGGGCAGCGGCGCCCTGCCCTTCCTCGTGCCCTTGCTGTTGCAGGTGGCATTGGGCTATTCACCAGCCCAGGCAGGCATGAGCATGATCCCGCTGGCTGCAGCGGCGATGCTGGCCAAGTCCATCGCCCGGCCGCTGATCGAGCGCTTCGGCTACCGCATCATCCTCACCGGCAATACCCTGCTGCTGGGCCTGCTGCTGGCCAGCCTCGGCCTGGTCGACGAGCAGACGCCCTACGCCGTGCTGCTGATACAGCTGGGCCTGCTCGGCGCCGTGAACTCCATGCAGTTCACGGCCATGAACACGGTGACCCTGATCGACCTCGACGATGCCAGCGCCAGCAGCGGCAACAGCCTGCTGTCGGTGGTCGCGCAACTGGCGCTGAGCCTGGGTGTGGCCTGCGCCGGGGCATTGCTGGGCGGCTTCACGGCAGCGGGCAGTGCCGAAGGGGTGGAAAGCACCTTGGGCGCCTTCCAGCTGACCTTCGTGACCATCGGCATCATGGCCATGCTGGCCGCAGCGATCTTCCTGCAACTGGCGCCGACAGACGGAAGGCGTGCCCGTCGTCCGGAACAACACATGGAGTCGTAGGGCGAATGGCCATGAGGCTGGTAGACTGTGCGGCATTTTTCGCTTCGCCACACAGGCCCGCCTCGTGACCACCGAATCCACCGCCTTTGCCACCCTGCCGCTGTCCGCCGCCATGCTGGCCAACCTGGACGCCCTCGGCTATGCCTCGATGACGCCGATCCAGGCCCAGAGCCTGCCGGTCATCCTCAAGGGCCAGGACCTGATCGCCCAGGCCAAGACCGGCAGCGGCAAGACCGCTGCGTTCGGCATCGGCCTGCTGAACCCGATCAACCCGCGCTACTTCGGTTGCCAGGCGCTGGTCCTGTGCCCGACCCGCGAGCTCGCCGACCAGGTCGCCAAAGAGTTGCGCCGGCTGGCCCGCGCCGAAGACAACATCAAGATCCTGACCCTCTGCGGCGGCGTTTCGCTCGGCCCGCAGATCGCGTCGCTGGAGCATGGTGCGCACATCATCGTCGGCACCCCGGGGCGCATCCAGCAGCACCTGGACAAAGGCACCCTGGTACTCGACGGGCTCAATACGCTGATCCTCGACGAAGCTGACCGCATGCTCGACATGGGCTTCTTCGATGCCATCGCCAGCATCATCGGCAAGACCCCAGCCCGCCGCCAGACCCTGCTGTTCTCGGCCACCTACCCGTCCGGCATCAAGCAGCTTGCCGCAGACTTCATGCGCAACCCGCAGCAGGTCAAGGTCGAAAGCCTGCACACCGACAACCAGATCGAACAACGCTTCATCGAAATCGACGCGCAACAGCGCCTCGAAGCGGTGACCCGCGTGCTCGGCCACTATCGCCCGCAATCGTGCGTGGCGTTCTGCTTCACCAAGCAGCAGTGCGAAGACGTGGTCGCCCACCTCACGGCCAAAGGCATCGTCGCCCAGGCCCTGCACGGTGACCTCGAACAGCGCGACCGCGACCAAGTGCTGGCCATGTTCGCCAACCGCAGCAGCTCGGTGCTGGTGGCGACCGACGTGGCCGCGCGCGGCCTGGACATCGACGGCCTGGACATGGTGCTCAACGTCGAGCTGGCGCGTGACGCCGAGATCCACGTGCACCGTGTCGGCCGTACCGGCCGTGCCGGCGAGAAGGGCGTTGCGGTCAGCCTGGTGGCCCCGGCCGAAGGCCACCGCGCCCAGGCCATCGAAGCGCTGCAGAAGAGCCCGCTGCGCTGGGACCAGTTGGGCAGCCTGAAAAATAAAGGTGGCGAGCCGCTGCTGCCGGTGATGAGCACCTTGTGCATCGCTGCCGGGCGCAAGGACAAACTGCGCCCGGGTGACATCCTCGGCGCATTGACCGGCGATGCCGGCATCCCGGGCAAGCAGGTGGGCAAGATCGCCATCTTCGATTTCCAGGCCTTCGTGGCAGTGGAGCGGGCACTGGCCAAGCAGGCGATGCAGCGCCTGAACAGCGGCAAGATCAAGGGCCGCGCCCTGAAAGTCCGCATCATCTAAAACTTTTGGGGCCGCTTTGCGGCCCTTTCGCGACACAAGGCCGCTCCTACACGGGTTACGCGATCCCCTGTAGGAGCGGCCTTGTGTCGCGAAAGGGCTGCAAGGCAGCCCCAGCAATCTTCAAGAGGTAACCCGTGCACACCACCGACGTGATCATCCTCGGCGCCGGCGCCGCCGGCCTGATGTGCGCCCAGCTCAGCGCCCGCCGTGGCCGCCGGGTACTGCTGCTCGACCACGCCAACAAGCCAGGCAAGAAAATCCTCATGTCCGGCGGCGGGCGCTGCAACTTCACCAACATGTACACCGAGCCTGCCAACTTCCTTTCGCACAACGCGCACTTCTGCAAGTCGGCGCTGGCCCGCTACACCCAGTGGGACTTCATCGAGCTGGTGGCCAAGCATGGCGTGCCGTATCACGAGAAGAAGCTCGGGCAGCTGTTCTGCGACAACAAGGCCAGCGACATCCTCAACATGCTCCTGGCCGAGTGCGACGAGGCCGGTGCCGAGTTGCGCATGGACACCAGCATCTCGCACATCGAGAAAACCGAAAACGGCTACCTGCTGCAAACCAGTGCCGGGCAGTTCGCCTGCCAGTCGCTGGTGATCGCCACCGGCGGCCTGTCGATCCCGACCCTGGGTGCTACCGGTTTCGGCTACCAGGTGGCGCGCCAGTTCGGCCACACCCTGCTGCCGACCCGCGCCGGGCTGGTGCCCTTCACCATCACCGAGCCCCAACTCAAGGCACTGTGCACTGAACTGTCGGGCACCTCGCTGGACTGCACGGCCAGCTGCAACGGCACCAGCTTCCGCGAGAACCTGCTGTTTACCCACCGCGGCCTGAGCGGCCCGGCGATTCTGCAGATCTCCTCGTTCTGGGAGGCCGGCGACACGGTGGAGATCAATCTGCTGCCGGACCGCGATGCACTGACCTGGCTGCAACAGCAGCAGGCCGAGCGCGCCAACGCGGAACTGAAGACGGTGCTTGGCGAGGTGTTCACCCGCAAGCTGGCCAACCTGTTGGCCGAGCAGTGGTTCGAATCGAAGCCGATGAAGCAGTACACCCCGGCAGAACTGGCCCAGATCGCCGAAAAACTGGCAGCCTGGCAGGTGGTACCGGCTGGCACCGAGGGCTATCGCACCGCCGAAGTGACGCTGGGCGGCGTGGACACCCGCGAGGTGTCGTCCAAGACCATGGAGTCGCTCAAAGCCCCGGGGCTGTACTTCATTGGCGAGGTGCTGGATGTCACCGGCCACCTGGGCGGTTTCAATTTCCAGTGGGCATGGGCATCGGCTAACGCTGCGGCGCAGTTCGTGTAGAGTAGAATCCATTCAGCAGCACGGAACGCTTCTTGCTGGTCCGTGCGGCACTGTATTCATTCGATCACAGCCCAAGGCCATCATGTCATCGAGCTCGTTCCGTCAGTCACTGCGTCGCCTGTGGGGCCAAGACAAGTTCAGCTACAGCATCAGGGTTACGGTCGCCCTTACCGGCAGCATGGCCTTGTGCTGGTACCAGGATGAAATGGCCCTGCTGATCCCCTTGTTCCTGGGCATCATCGCCAGCGCCCTGGCCGAAACCGACGACAGCTGGCAAGGCCGGCTCAGCGCGCTGGCGGTAACCCTGGTGTGTTTTGCCATCGCCGCGCTGTCGGTCGAGCTACTGTTCCCCTACCCCTGGATCTTCGCCGGCGCCCTGGCCCTGGCGGCCTTCGGCCTGACCATGCTCGGTGCACTGGGCGAGCGCTATGGTGCGATCGCTTCAGCCACGCTGATTTTGTCGGTGTACACCATGATCGGCGTGGACCAACGCGGCGGCCAGGTGAATGACTTCTGGCACGAGCCGATGCTACTGGTGGCGGGCGCGGCCTGGTACGGCCTGCTGTCGGTGCTGTGGCAAGCGTTGTTCTCCAATCAGCCGGTGCAGCAAAGCCTGGCCAAACTGTTTTTCGAGCTGGGGCGCTACCTCAAGCTCAAGGCCAACCTGTTCGAACCGATCCGCAACCTCGACCTGGAGGCCCGCCGCCTGGAGCTGGCTCAGCAAAATGGCAAGGTGGTCGCGGCGCTCAACGCTGCCAAGGAAATCATCCTGCACCGGGTCGGCAACAGCCAGCCAAATTCCAAGGTCAGCCGTTACCTGAAACTGTACTTTCTGGCCCAGGATATTCACGAGCGCGTCAGCGCCTCGCATTACCCGTACAACGCCCTGGCCGAAGCATTCTTCCACAGCGACGTGATGTTCCGCTGCCAGCGCCTGCTGCGTCATCAAGGCTCCGCCTGCCAAGACCTGGCGCGCTCGATCCGCTTGCGCCAGCCGTTCGTGCTCGACAGCCGGTTTGCCGACACCCTGGAAGACCTCAACGCCTCCCTGGAGCACTTGCGCAACCAGAACAACCCGGCCTGGCGTAGCCTGCTGCGGTCGTTGCGGGCACTGGCGGCCAACCTTGCCACCCTCGACCGCCTGCTGGGCGCCGCCAGCAACCCGGACAGCCTGGCCGATGCCAGTGACAGCAGCCTGCTCGACCGTTCGCCACGCTCGCTGAAGGATGTGTTGAGCCGCCTGCGCACCCAGCTCACGCCGACCTCGCTGCTGTTCCGCCACGCCCTGCGCCTGTCGCTGGCACTGTCGATCGGCTACGGCATGGTGCATTTGATTCACCCGACCCAGGGCTACTGGATCATCCTCACCACCCTGTTCGTCTGCCAGCCCAACTATGGCGCAACCCGGCGCAAGCTGGTGCAGCGGGTGTTCGGCACGGCCATCGGTTTGACGGTCGGCTGGGCCCTGTTCGACCTGTTCCCCAGCCCGATCATCCAGTCGATGTTCGCCGTGGTCGCCGGGGTGGTGTTCTTCGTCAACCGCACCACCCGGTACACCTTGGCAACCGCAGCGATCACCTTGATGGTGCTATTCTGCTTCAACCAGATCGGCGACGGCTACGGCCTGTTCCTGCCGCGCCTGTTCGATACCCTGGTGGGCAGCCTGATCGCCATTCTGGCGGTGTTCCTGTTCCTGCCCGACTGGCAAGGCCGGCGCTTGAACAAGGCGCTGGCCAACACTTTGGCCTGCGCCAGCGTGTACCTGCGCCAGATCATGCAGCAGTATGCCCACGGTAAACGCGACGACCTCGCCTACCGCCTGGCCCGCCGCAATGCCCACAACGCCGATGCGGCGCTGTCGACCACGCTGGCCAACATGCTCATGGAGCCGGGGCACTTCCGCAAGGAAGCGGACGTTGGCTTCCGTTTCCTGGTGTTGTCGCACACGCTGCTCAGCTACCTCTCCGGGCTTGGCGCGCACCGCGACACCGCCTTGCCGGCGGAGGTGCAGGAGCAGTTGATCGAGGGCGCGGGGCAAAGCCTGGCCAACAGCTTGGATGAAATCGCCAATGGCCTGGCGGCGCGGCTACCGGTGGCGATCCACAGTGATGCCGAAGAAGCGCTGGCCAACGACCTGGAACAGATGCCGGAAGAGCTGGATGAGCACCAGCGGTTGGTGCAGACCCAGCTGGCACTGATTTGCAGGCAGTTGGGGCCATTGCGCACGTTGGCGGCGCACCTGGTCAAGGAAAGCGCGCCGGCCTAAATGCTATGTGGCCTGTGGCGGCCTCTTCGCGGGTGAACCCGCTCCCACAGGGGGTGTGTATCGCTTGTGTGGGAGCACCAGCGGTTGGTGCAGACCCAGCTGGCACTGATTTGCAGGCAGTTGGGGCCATTGCGCACGTTGGCGGCGCACCTGGTCAAGGAAAGCGCGCCGGCCTAAATGCTATGTGGCCTGTGGCGGC
>NZ_JAPFCE010000165.1:0-523 GCF_026240895.1 Pseudomonas sp. DCB_AW | reverse complement strand
GGTGTGATTCATGACTGGGGTGAAGTCGTAACAAGGTAGCCGTAGGGGAACCTGCGGCTGGATCACCTCCTTAATCGACGACATCAGCCTGCTGATGAGCTCCCACACGAATTGCTTGATTCATTGTCGAAGACGATCAAGACCCTATATAGGTCTGTAGCTCAGTTGGTTAGAGCGCACCCCTGATAAGGGTGAGGTCGGCAGTTCAAATCTGCCCAGACCTACCAGTATTTGGGGCCATAGCTCAGCTGGGAGAGCGCCTGCCTTGCACGCAGGAGGTCAGCGGTTCGATCCCGCTTGGCTCCACCACTCTTGCAGTACTTGATCAAACTCAGAAATGAGCATTCGCCTCGAATGTTGATTTCTGACTTTTGTCAGATCGTTCTTTAAAAATTCGGATATGTGATAGAAATAGACTGAACACTACTTTCACTGGTAGTGGATCAGGCTAAGGTAAAATTTGTGGGCTCGAAAGAGCAAAACGAATTTTCGGCGAATGTCGTCTTCACAGTATAACCAGATT